>CAZFWL010000560.1:0-3208 GCA_964522775.1 uncultured Halomicronema sp. | reverse complement strand
TAAACGTCTAATGATTCTTAAAATTATCGTAACAATTGATTTACCTTACGGACACACTCGCAACAAAATGCAGCCTTGCTACACAACTAGTGAGCCGTCCAGGTGTTCAAACCGCTTACAGTGAAACCATTCTAAACCAACCAAGACATTCTTTATGCATCAATCCTCCTCGATTAAGCTAAGTCAATCCGAATTCCCTAAACACCCATTAGGACAGCGTCCTCGGTTGGCGATTCCGTTAGGCGATCCGGCCGGCATCGGGCCTGAAATTGTCTTAAAGGCGATCGCTAACCCGACTTTACATGCAGCTGCCCAGGTAACTTTAGTGGGTCATGCGCCTGGTTTAGCCAAAACTCTGACCAGTCTGCATAACCGTATGGGGCTAGATCTCGACCTTAGCCAAATGCCCTTGATCGAGGCGGAAGAAACGATCTCTGACCTGGACACAATCACGCTTGGCGAGCCGACAGCAGTTACAGGGCACGCGAGTTTTTGCTGGTTAAATCGGGCCGTAACCGGGGCATTGCAGGGAGAATTTGATGCCGTGGTGACAGCTCCTATCGCCAAGTCGGTATGGCACGAGTCTGGACACCAGTATCCCGGCCAAACGGAAGTCTTAGCCGAGCGCGCCCAAATAAATCGCTTTGGCATGTTATTTGCAGCGAGATCGCCTCACACCGGGTGGCCTTTACGGTGTCTATTGGCGACCACTCATATCCCGCTTCAGCAGGTGCCAATCACCCTTACGCCCGATTTGATGGACCGAAAGCTTGAGTTATTAGTGACCTGCTTGCAGCAAGATTTCGGCATTGCTGCCCCCCAGATTGCGATCGCGGGGCTGAATCCCCACAGTGGCGAAGCAGGTAAATTGGGCACGGAAGAGATGGACTGGCTGAGCCCATGGCTGGCGGCAGCCCAACGACGATATCCCCAAGTCAAACTGACAGGACCAATTCCTCCCGATACGATGTGGGTCAGCGCAGGCCACGCCTGGCACACCGATCCCCAAGCCAGCCCCTTTGATGCGTATCTGGCGCTTTATCACGATCAAGGTTTAATCCCAGTGAAGCTGCTGGCTTTTGATCGCGCGGTTAATACCACAATCGGCCTGCCGTTTGTACGTACCTCACCGGATCACGGCACCGCTTTTGATATTGCAGGGCAAGGTATTGCGAGATCAGACAGTATGGAGGCCGCGATCGCGTTAGCCATCGAACTTGTGCAACAAAGAAAACAACTCAGCTCGATGAGGAACTGAGTTGCCGATTGTCGATGGTATGTAGTTGTTGGCATCATCCCCTGGCATTTGACTTGAGCGTCCGCCGAGGAAGCGAGGTTTTAGCTAAGTGCCGAGCCGCTGCGATCATAGTCGCGTCGAGCACCGGCAGTTGGCTTACCTTGAATGGTGCTCCAGTAGGCTGCCGATTCCGCCGGCATACCAACTTCCGAATTCACCCGACCCAGCAGGGATTGCTGACGCCGCTTGATGTTGTGATGATGACGATGCATGAGAGCGCGAGCTTGTTCAGATGCAGACATAACGATACCTCCGAATGCAAGTAGTGTGTCGAATCGATTTGTTATCTGTTTCAACACTAGCAATCAATTCTGTAGCAAAAGCTACAAAAATAGAACTAGCAATACGTCTTAACTAACTGTTGCGTATCGCAATTGAGTGTGTAGAAATTGCACACAATTCTCGTAGTGACTGATGGCGGTTACTGGTGATGAAGCGTGCTTGCCGAGCCCCGGATTCCTCAAACGTAACCGCAGGCAGCTAATTTCGATGTAAAACGTTGTCGCCCTTGCCGTCTCTGGGGCGTCCAATTAGTTGGCGGCCCAAGCTCTAGCCTGACTGCGTTGGTGGCGTTTTACCACAAGGCTGAGCCAGCGTTGCCAGGCTTGAAGATCGCTATCACTCGGTTCTGTCTGTTGCCAAGCCGAACGACTGCTGACGTGTTCACACCATTGCACAAGGGTGGGATGTGCTTGCAAGTCCATGCCTAATCGCCGAAGTAAGGGCAATGCAGCCCCTACTGTAATGTCCGCAAGCGATAAGCGATCGCCCCCAAAATAAGCGGCATCGCCTAGCTGTTCTTCCAGAAAGGCAAAGACTTTCTCTGTGTGCTTCAAAACGCCCTGATCTGGCCCAGTGTCTTGATTGGCGAGCAACACTAACCGGGGCAATTTGGGCATGAGCTCATTGGCAACCACTAGCTGCACCATTTTCATGCGCGCGATCGCGACTGGCCCCTTGGGCGATAGGGGCCGATCTGGAAACTTTGCTTCCAGATATTCCAAAATTGCGAAGGATTCAATCAGACGCAGATCCTGATCCACCATCGCCGGCACATGATGAAACGGATGAATCGCCAGGTAGTCAGGCTTTAGCTGCTCACGAGCCTTTAGGTCAACCAGTCGAGACTCAAAGGCAATGTCCTTTTCCAGCAGGGCGAGCCAAACACGGCGGGCAATCGGAGAAAGCGGATGGTAATAGAAAGTAAGCATGGGTGACCAGAAAAGACGACTAAATAAAAGACCGATCGGTCGGTTTTTCAGTAAATAAAAAGCACTCTTTGGCGAGGGCTAAAACGCTATGACGTATCCACGGCTGGGGGCATCAGACTGTCAATATAGCTGTCGAGGTGTATTCGAGCATGCTGCATAGGGGTGGATTCATGTCGCAATCGGGCTAAGGCCAGGGCACCTTCTAGCACCGATATCACGATTGTTGCGACCATTTTGGGATCGGTTTGGGGCATCATTTCGCCGCGATTAACCCCGTGTTGAACAATATGCTCAATTAAGCGTTGCCATTGCGCCATTGCTAAGCGAGCTTTTTCCCGTAGTAAAGGATGCGCGTCATCGCTATCGAGGGTGGTATTCATAATTGGGCATCCTCCCCAGGCAGACATTTCGTCGAAACCATCGACAAAAGCATGAACCATTGCTTTCAAGCGGTGAGCACTCTGCCGCTGACTCCGCATAGCAGCCAACTGACGTTGACTGGCCAGCTGAACCAGATAGTCAAAGGCGGCGATCGCCAATTCGTCTTTGCTGGAGAAGTGATTATAGATGCCTCCTTTCTTCAAGCCAGTCGCTTCCATCAGAGCCGACATAGACACTCCCGCAAAGCCCTGCTGGTTAAAGAGCCTGGCGGCCTGCTCGATGATCCGATTGCTGCAGACGAAGATGCCGACAACGACGA
>CAZFWL010000559.1:0-3220 GCA_964522775.1 uncultured Halomicronema sp. | reverse complement strand
CTCAAACTGCATCTCATCATCGGCTTCTGATAAGCGATCCCGCGCTTCTGGCACTTCCACCACATAAGATTCGCCATAGGGAATCGGGGCATCCAGTGTGTAGGCCAGTCGCCGTCCGGCCCAACTGACGCGTCCTGGTAAATCCGGTGTGATGGTCAGGTTGGCTTCGACACTGTCAGGGTCCATTGGCCGCGTAAAAGTGAGGGTAAACGCGACATTCTCGGCTCCCACCGTGCGCTCTTGCCAGGAAAATTTTTGTACTCTGGCCCCGGCGTGGTCGCCCAGCAATACGAGCAACGCTGCTAGCACCATTAATCCAGCCATGAGGGTCATGGCCACTTGGTCTAATGGCAATCGCCATCGCCGATACCCGCGGCGCGCGGCCCGATCAAAACTCATAGGGATTCTTCGGTTCAGGGACAGAGACGACTTCCTGCGGGGCAATGACGAGACGTCGTTGACCATCTAGCGTGTCGGTCAGCATTTCACCTTGCACAGAAATCCAGCTATCGGGGGGGAACTCAGAGCGATCGCCCGTCAACTCGACGGGCAACCCGACCGGGTAGGCATCCGCCGCACAGCAGGTCAACACAAATCGCGCCACCATCAAATAGTTGTCATCCCACTGGGGCGGATGAATGACAAAGCCGGTGACGTTCACCGGTTGCCCAGTGTAAGCGTCCGGCTCGGGATACACATTCAGCGTCCGAATCCAGTCGATGAGGGAGCGCTCGGCGGGTGGGGTCTGGCGGGCAAATTGCTGGGGTTGCGATCGCGTCAAGGCTACCGGATCCGCAATGCCTCGGGCTAAGGCTGCTTCGCTGGCAAAGGGACGCGGCACGTAAATGAGGCCGAAGACCGCGATCGCCAGCAGCACCATCAAGCTCCACTGGCGCGGCAATAGGGCAATGTGAGCACCAGGGTTAGTGCTCGGAGTCGCTGGCCGAAATAAGGTCACGCCCCGCCAGAGGCCCATGCCTACTAAAGTCCAGCCTGCGCCAATGGCCAGCCAGTGATAGTCCGGGTGTAGGAGTACTGCCAGTCGTCCACTCCACCAATAGCGCAGCAGCATGAGTCCCCAGAGCAGTAGGGCCAATGTGTCCCAAACCGTGGGCCAGTGCAACATCCGTTTCATAGGCAGCAACGACTCACCAACTCGTATACAGATTGACCCCGAGGGTCAATACAAAGGTCAATTGCGCAGCCAGCACAAACAGATACACCACGGCTCGCCCCTTAAAGGTGGTCAACAACAGCGAAATATTTTTGAGGTCGATCATCGGGCCAAAGACGAGGAAGGCCAGAATCGAGCCGCTGGTAAAAATGGATGAGAACGAGAGGGCAAAAAAGGAATCCACCGTGGAGCAAATGGACACCACCCAGGCCAACAGCATCATCGCCAAAATCGAGGTGATCGGTCCTTGTCCTAGGGCAAGAATCCACTCTCGGGGAATAGCGACCTGCACCGTCGCGGCGATCGCGCTACCAAAGACGAGCACGGCGCCCAGCTCCCGAAACTCTTGCAGCATCATTTCTAGAACAGCTTGGGTTTTGTCGCGCCAAGACTGCTGAGGCAAGGCAGCAGTTGCTCCTAGGGTCGCCATCATGGGCTGGTCGAGTTTCATGGTGCCGGTGGATTGCAGCAGAGAGTCGCCCCCGCTGAGCAGGTTACTACCGCTGCCGACCAGGGCCGGTTCAGGCTTCGGTTCGGGACTGGGCAGATAACGGGCGATCGCGGGTTGCAAAAAAGGCCGTAAGTCTTTTTGCACGCTGAACACGCAGGCAATGATGACTGAGATCAGAATAGTTAACCCCACTCGCCAAAACACCATTGCGGGCTGATCGCGAAAGGCAATCCACGTCGCCCAAAACACGATGGGATTGACCGTCGGAGCTGCCAGTAAAAAGCCGATCGCTAGGGCTGATGGTGCTCCCTGCATCAACAAGCGTCTCGCTACGGGCACGTTGCCACATTCGCATACCGGGAACAGGCAGCCAAACAAGCTGCCAGAAATTGCAGCGAAAACAGGATTCTTCGGAGTGTAAGCGATTAGTTTGCGCTCATCGACCAAGACCGCCAACATGCTCGAAAAAGCGACGCCCAACAGTAAAAACGGCGTCGCTTCTACCAGCAGACTCAGAAATAATGTCAGACCTTGGTTGAGTTGAGACATCACTGCCCACAGGAAACCACATCCGATCAATTGCCCAGAACCTGCCATCAAAGCAGGGCAACTTCCAGGCAATCTCACTATGATAGTGTGTCTTGATCCCCGTTGTGTTGTGGCCCTATTCCGAGGATGAGCCAGGACAGGGGAATGCTCTGACGGCAAGGCATAGAGGCACAGGCATGATGGATTGAGGCCGCGTTGCAGTGGCGAGCGCTTGCTTCAACTACCACAGGCGAATTTCCGAGATACTGATTTTGCCGGAGAGACAGACATCGACATCGGCACCGGGATCACGAGCGCGATCGCCGTAACGTCCCGTGTAATGAAACTGCCCGTCTTCGACTTTGAACTCAGTGGGCAAAGGCTGGGTGCAGGTTTGACAGATCACTATTTCGGGATCGGGTTCATCCGCTTGTAAATGCGGCAAATTCACGTTCCAAAATTGTCCCGGTTCCGGCTTTGACTGCATTAGCTTAGTCAGGACTTTGTCGGCTAGGCGAGTGGCGACTGACCAATCAATGGGGCGACGATTTTGGATGTAGTGGGAAATGGCGATGCCGGGCACGCGTAGAAGGGTGGCTTCACGCACGGCAGCTACGGTGCCAGAAACGTGGATGTCAGCCCCCATGTTGCCCCCGGCGTTGATGCCCGACAGCACCCACTGCACATCGGGATACAGGTAGCTCACGGCGACGCGGGTGCAGTCAGCAGGCGTGCCAGCGATCGCATGCTCAGTGTCTTGCCGCTGCTCAATGGCGATCGCTCCGCCGCGATTGAGCTGATGACTACAGCCGGATAACGGACGATCAGGAGCCACGATCGCGGTGATTGCCTTTGGCAAGGCCGCTTGCAGTGCGCGAATCCCAGGGGCGTCGATGCCATCGTCGTTGGTGAGCACTAGGGTCATGTCAGGGGAAAGAGTGGTTGGGTGGCAGAGTGTAAGGGTGGCAGGGTATGAGCGTGGCAGAGTGGCTGGTGAGCAGTGTCGTTGAGCGGGTGCAGAAAGCGAGGGAGGGTAAGGTCGTGCTAAGAGCGAGCGCGGTCAGCGA
>CAZFWL010000558.1:0-3232 GCA_964522775.1 uncultured Halomicronema sp. | reverse complement strand
AGCAACAATGGGACGAGTGGCGTCATCACTTTGGTTTCAACGCGGTTGAAGCAAAACGCCTCTTTGAAATAGATGCCGGTCAATGCAGCAAAGGTAAAGCCGACGCCCCAAATAGTGGCGGGATGCTCAAACACAGTTTGGGCGAATGGCTCAGGATAGAGGTGAGCGATCGCCAACGCAGCGATGCCCCCCACCAACCAAAATCCCTGTAACAGCCGATGCAGGGGGCGCAAATAGATGTGGATTTTGAACAAGCTATAACCTAAGGCTAACCAAAACAAGGTGTAGAGCCAGCTAATGCTTTGCACGATCCAAGCGACGTCGGGCTGCCAGAGAATGCTTGCAGTCCCGAGGGCAAAACTGCCCGCCGCGATCGCGAGTCCAGCTCGGTATTGCAAAACCTCGCGGCGATCATCCGCGTCGATTGTGAAGGTACCAAACTGTCCTTCGTAAACCACGGGTTCGAATGTGAGGGCTGTTTCAGCCGTCATATGCAGTGCCATCAACTCAGCATTGCCAGTCGGCGTAAAAGCTCTGCAGAACTGGCCTTCCCTATCCTAACGGTTGACTCATGAGTCACTCACGAACAAAGGTGAAACTTCGCTGGTGCAACTAGGAATCGGACTCTTGGGTGGACTTATGAGAGTGGAACCGAATGCCGAGTACCAAATCATATAAAAAGCCAAAGAGATCCTTGGTGCCGTTCAATATACCGAGGGATTGAGGCGATCCTTTGGAATCTAATAGCGGCTTCATCACTTCGTAGGTTGGCTTGTAGCGATACCAGGGAATCGACGGCCACAGGTGATGAATCAAGTGATAGTTTTGCCCCATGATGAGCAAATTCAAAATGCCGCTGGGATAGACCCGTGCATTTTTCCAGCGATCGCGTTCCTCAAATGGACGATGGGGTAGGTAATCAAAAAAGAGACCCAATGCGATGCCCACCACCAGCGCTGGCGAAAACCAATAGTTGAAGATATAGCCCAGAAAATCAAACTGGACAGCGGCAAACACCAACAGCCCGACGGCTAAGCGCCCAAGAAACCATTCCAGTAGTTCCCACTTGCGCCAAAGCCGTCGCTGGAAGAAATAAATCTCGTGATAAAAGAATCGCGCTGCAATGAGCCACAATGGCCCACCGGTAGAGACAAAATGGTCAGGATCGTTTTCCGGATCATTCACGTGGGCGTGGTGCTGCAAATGAACGCGGGTAAAGACAGGAAAGGAGAAACCCAAAATCAAGGCGCTGCCGTGCCCTAAAACGGCATTTACCACCCGGTTGCGATGTGCCGCATTGTGGGACGCATCGTGGATAACAGTGCCAGCTAAGTGCAGCGCCAGCACATTCATCAAAAAAACGCACCAGCTGAACCAACCCCAAAGAAAGTAGCCCAGAGTAGATGTCGTAATCAAGGCAACAGAGGTCAGTAGCATCAGCAAGTTGGGACTGAAGCCACCATCTGCTTTGAGATAACCGGAGGGGACGGTTTTGGGAATTGTCAGGGGCAGACCGGCCACCGACATACGCAAAGCTCCTTTAATCTGACTTCGGTAGTATACGGCACTTAGGAGCATCAATAAAGTTTTGTGACATCGTCTCATTTAGTCTCGTGAACTCTCTCAGTTGCTGATAGTCAGTCTGTTTAATTGGGGCCGAATCTAGAGTGCTTGTAGCTAATGAAATTTGCTTCGATGTTGAGCATTCGCTTCAAGGGCTTGAATAACCGAGGCGATCGCAGTCGTTGACACCAGCAAACGGAGTTAACGTGCTACTATCCCGTAGGCTTATTTATAGAGAACTGCTACTGAGTGACTAGGTTTCACAGCATTCTCCGGTTGATCATTTCACTTCATTCCTTTTCGTAGAACGGCTATGCAACTTCGAAATGCCTTGCGACGCACCAAGATTGTGGCAACTATTGGACCTGCAACCCAAAAGCCTGAGGTGTTGCGATCGCTGATCGAAGCTGGAGCCACTACCCTACGACTCAACTTTTCCCACGGCACCCATGAAGATCACCAACGCAGCGTCAAGCTGATCCGCCAAGTCTCGTTCGAACTGAATCAGCCCGTGGGTATTTTGCAAGACTTGCAGGGGCCCAAGATTCGCTTAGGGCGATTTGAAGATGGTTCCATCCATCTCAATAAAGGTGATGAATTCACCTTGACGAGTCGACCTTTACCGGGCACTGCGCGGATTAGCTCTGTGACCTATGAACCGTTGGCCCGCGAAGTACCTAATGGCGCTACGATTTTGCTGGACGATGGCAAAGTTGAAATGAAGGTGGAGTCAGTGGAACCCGAGAAGGGGGAACTACACTGCCGAGTCGTCGTGGGCGGTGTCTTATCCAATAACAAGGGAGTCAATTTTCCCGGCGTTTACCTCTCGATTAAGGCGCTGACGGAAAAAGATAAGAAAGATCTTGTGTTTGGTCTGGATCAGGGCATGGACTGGGTCGCCCTGAGCTTTGTCCGCAATCCCCAAGATGTTCTGGAAATCAAAGAGCTGATTGCGAATGCGGGGAAGCGCGTGCCCGTAATCGTCAAGATTGAGAAGCATGAAGCGATCGAGCAAATGGATGCCATTCTGTCGCTATCTGACGGAGTGATGGTGGCACGGGGCGACTTGGGAGTGGAATTGCCCCCAGAGGATGTGCCCATTTTACAGAAACGTCTCATTAGCACGGCCAATCGCCTGGGTATTCCGGTCATTACGGCGACGCAAATGCTGGACAGCATGGTTAATAATCCGCGACCCACTCGGGCCGAGGTGTCGGATATTGCCAATGCAATTTTGGATGGCACAGACGCGGTGATGCTCTCGAACGAAACGGCAGTGGGCAAATATCCCGTCGAGGCGGTAAAGACGATGGCTCAGGTGGCACTGCGCACCGAGCAAGAAACGTTCGGCCATGATGCTCAAGACATGGTGGGTTCGCCGCGTTCTATTCCCAATGCGATTAGCTCTGCAGTCGCACGAATTTCGTCTCAATTAAATTCTTCGGCAATTATGACGTTGACCAAGTCGGGTGCCACTGCCCGCAACGTATCGAAGTTCCGGCCCAAGACACCGATTTTGGCAGTGACGCCCCATGTGGATGTTTCGCGACAGCTGCAGTTGGTGTGGGGGGTACGACCTCTGATCGTGCTGGATTTACCTTCGGCCAGCCAAACTTTTCAGGCGGCGAAATGTGGCCCAAGAAAAAGGCTTTTTGGGGAGGGCGACCTT
>CAZFWL010000557.1:0-3234 GCA_964522775.1 uncultured Halomicronema sp. | reverse complement strand
AGTCAGCTTCAGCAGTCTGCTCAGGGCGACTATACCTGGCAATATCTGCGTCAAAAATGCCAGGGTGCCTATCGTGGCATTCAAGCACTGGTCGATCGCGGCTGGGCTGAGAGCTATCTCGCTTTGCCGACGCCGCCTCGCCCACAACGTCGTCAGGCGGTCACGGTGGTGCAAGTGCCTACGGCTGAAGACAAGTCGATTACCAAGCGTCAGCGGGAAGTGTTGTCTCTGCTGCAAAGACAGGGGGGTGACCTGTGGCTCCAAGAGGCGCTGCAATATTGCCGCACCACCAGCGCCACGATGCGATCGCTGGCGCAAAAAGGTTTTTTAGTGATTGAAGCGCGCGAAATCTTGCGGCAACCGATGGCCCTAGATCTCGCTGCCGATCAGCCGAAGGCGCTGACGTCGGCACAGCAGACGGCGGTTGAAACTTTGCAGGCTACCCTCGGATTTGCGGTGACGCTGTTGCATGGCGTCACGGGGTCAGGCAAAACGGAAGTCTATTTACAGGCGATCGCCCCCCGACTCGCAGCGGGGCAATCAGCCTTAGTGCTCGTGCCCGAAATTGGCCTGACGCCACAGCTCACCGATCGCTTTCAGCGGCGGTTTGGCGATCGTGTCTACGTCTATCACAGCGGCTTGTCCGATGGTGAACGCTACGACGCTTGGCGGCGCATGCTCCAGGGCGAGGCGATGGTGGTGATTGGCACGCGATCAGCAGTGTTTTCGCCGCTACCCCAGCTCGGCATCATCATTTTGGATGAAGAGCATGACGGCAGTTTCAAGCAAGATCAGCCGATGCCTTGTTACCACGCCCGCACCGTCGCCCAATGGCGAGCGGAGCTGGACAACTGCCCGCTGGTGCTGGGGTCCGCTACGCCATCGTTGGAAAGTTGGTCCACTCAGGCAGCTTTGCCAACGCTTGAAGAGGATGCGGAGGGAGTCCCTGCCTGCGATGTGTCCTCCATATCGTCAGCGTCTCCTCCCATTCGCCACTATTTAGTACTGCCCGATCGCGTCCATCAGCGCCCCCCACCGCCCATCACTGTGGTCGATATGCGCTTGGAATTGCAGATCGGCAACCGTTCGATTTTCAGCCGGACGCTGCGCTCTGCCCTGGAAACGATGAAATCTCGGGATGAGCAGGGGATTCTGTTCATCCAGCGGCGCGGGCACAGCAGCTTTGTCTCCTGTCGGGAATGTGGGCATGTGATGATGTGTCCCCACTGCGATGTGTCGCTGTCGCACCATCAGTCGCATTCGGGTGCTGCTGCAATGCTGCGTTGTCACTACTGCGGCTTTGGCCAAATCCAGCCTCCGGCCTGTCCAGCTTGTGGATCAAAATATCTGAAACATTTTGGCAGTGGCACCCAGCGGGTCGAGCAGGCGATCGCTCAAGAACTGCCCGAACTCCGCTGCTTACGATTTGATAGCGACACCACCCGCGCCAAAGGGGCTCATCGGGCTCTACTCGCCCGTTTTGCCCAAGGCGAGGCGGATGTGCTCGTCGGTACCCAAATGTTGACCAAGGGCATCGACTTACCCCAAGTCACCGTAGTGGGCATTATTGCGGCGGATGGCTTACTGTACATGGCTGACTATCGTGCGAGTGAACGAGCCTTTCAAGTGCTGACCCAGGTGGCTGGACGCGCTGGACGGGGAGAGCAGCCGGGACGGGTGATTTTGCAAACCTATAATCCTGAAAATCCCGTGGTGCAGGCGGTCAAATCGCAAGATATCCAACACTTTCTCACAACGGAGCAGCAGCAGCGCCACGCCCTCGACTATCCCCCTGCAGGGAGGTTAGTGTTACTGCGCATCACCAGCCCCGATCGCGCCGCAGCGGAACAGACGGCTCAAGACATTGCGACCCAGGTGTCGATTCGCTTGGCTGACGGGTGGTCGATCTTGGGGCCAGTGCCCGCGCCCATTTTGCGGGTGGCGCGGCGCTATCGCTGGCAGGTGTTGTTGAAGGGGGCGATCGCCTCGCCCATTCCTGACCTCACCGATCTAGCAAAACAGTGTCCCGCCCATGTCAGCCTCACCATCGACGTCGATCCCCTCAATTTGATGTGACGCTGATTGAGGGGCGCGATCGCGACTGTTGCAGAAGCGATCGATTGCTCCTTTTTCTGTGTGCAGAGTTTTAATAAGTAGAGAGCGCGCAGTCCTCGAAGTCATGCCCAAGATTTTTATTTCCTATCGACGCACTGATAGCGGCGATTATGTCGCTGGACGCATCTATGACTGGCTCATCAACCACTTGGGTAAAGGCAACGTTTTTATAGATGTCGATGATTTCCCTATTGGGGTGGATTTTCGCGACTCTTTGAAAGCCAGCTTAGATCAGTGCCAAATTGTGCTGGCGGTAATTGGCAAAACCTGGCTGACGGCCACCGATGCAAGCGGGCGACGACGGTTAGATAACCCAGCTGATTGGGTGCGGCTAGAGCTGGAAGAGTCGCTGCGCCGTCCGGATGTGTTGGTGGTGCCGCTGCTGGTGCAAGGAGCCAGTTTGCCCAGACCTGATGAACTACCCGAAAGCTTGCAAAACCTGGCCTATCGTAATGGTATTGAGGCTCGCCCCGGCCATGACTTCCACACCGATATGGCGCGGCTGATTAACAGGTTAGAGAGCAAATTTAAGAACCTTAAGCCAACTGCTGCGCCCCCAACGCCCTTGCCGATGCTAACCCCCGCCAACCCGACCTTTACGTTTGAGGTGGTCACGGTCAACGCCCACGGCAAGATTGTGCAGCGGCAGCCAGCTCAGGCGGAATATCGGGTCGAAGATCTCGGGGATGGCATCCAGCTAGAGTTGGTGAAAATTCCGGGCGGGCGCTTTCAGATGGGCTCACCCCAGAGCGAAGCGCAAAGCTACGACGATGAGAGGCCGCAGCATCAGGTCACGGTGCCCGAGTTCTGGCTGGGCAAATTTCCGGTGACGCAGGCGCAATATCAAGCGGTGATGGGCAAGAACCCGAGTTACTTTACGGACGATGGCGCCAACCGCCCAGTGGAGCAAGTGTCTTGGCACGATGCCGTGGCGTTTTGTCAGGTGCTGTTGCAGCGCACGGGACGAGTTTATCGGTTGCCCAGCGAAGCGGAATGGGAATATGCCTGTCGCGCGGGAACAACCACGGCGTTTTACTTTGGCCCGACGATGATGACAGACTTAGCCAATTACGACGGTAACTACACCTATCGAAATGGACCCAAGGGGATTTATCGAAA
>CAZFWL010000556.1:0-3241 GCA_964522775.1 uncultured Halomicronema sp. | reverse complement strand
AACTGTTCCGGAAACGGCAGTAGCCAGTGCCTGGAAGTGAGAAACTTCCCCTTCATCATGGGGAGCATCGTACTTACCCCGTACAACATCAATGGCATGCTTAAAGCCCCGCAGGTTGATGAAGCCCATGCGGAGGGTGAAAAAGAATGCGGCCACAAACAGCCACAGCACAATAAAAGGAAAGCCGTTTTCGCCACCGATCTTGAAAAACAGCAGCGTTGCCATCACGTTGACGATGGGCGCAAAGATCGCATCCACCCCAGTCAACGTTTCATCTTGGGCCAAACTGGGTTGAGCAATCAAAACCAGAAAAATTCCTGCTAACGCAATTGTCAGCAAGGGATTCCGGGGATTCAATAGCCTAGACAATTGTCCCGATGGGGCCGCATTGGCCTCCGGGGCAGACTGTCGTTTTACATAACTCATGAGAATCTCTCGTAAACGAATATCAAACATTCAGCACAACGATTTCACCACCTAAATAGCTGCTCAATCCCAAAGGCTGTCGATTCTGACTTTGCTCTGGTGTTCGGCTTGATCTCACTGGAACCGACGGCTTGCCGCCAAAACAGCAGTTGCCTGAGCGAGTCAAGAAATTGCCCAGGGTTCTGTGAGCCGAAAAGACACTGACTTTCAGGACTGGGCAGAACGTTCTACCCACTTCGCCAAGGTGAACCAATTGGTTAGCGAGTGGCCGGTTACCAACTCGGGGAGCTGTGGGTAATCCACTGGGACCAAGGAATGACAACAAGCTGTTGACTTTCCCAACATGTCTAATGAGACATGCTTAATCGCAAGAGCAGAAGTGGGCGAAACAACGCCCACGGAAGCATGGCTGAACCTAAAAAAGTAATCAGGTTAAACCCAATGGCAACGCAGTGGCTCAATTACGACACAGCATACAGAGATTTTTGTCGATTTATTCTTTCTTTGCTGTTATTTTCGACACGTCAAGCTCTAACCGCGTCAACCGGAATGATACTGAAGGAGGGACAGCCACTTGCGTAATCACCACAGTTAGCTAGGTATAGACACGGTTGCACAGCTTCCCTGAACAAGGGATTGGGTAAATATTTCAATCGTTACAATTGACAACAAAGAAGATGAACGCGGCAAGTGCCCCAGCGAACTGAACCCTTCGTCAGTCTGTCGCTAAGCAGCGGACCGTTCATCTTCTGAATACAGCGAAGCTGAACCCAACTGGTTTCTAAAATAGGCTGACGTGTTTCCCTGCGAGGCTCTATGGAAGAACGGTTATCGATCGCTGGCGAACGGCGGACTTATGGGGACGTCGGGCATGATCACTGTCACCCATACGCGCAGCTCATTTTGCCGTTGATGGGCACGCTCTTTCTAAAAACGCCGGGGACTCAGCTAGCGTTAAACGAGTCCGCTATCTTTTTCATTCCGCCGGGCTGCCAGCACCACTTTTACGCTCGCAATACGAACGAATTTTTGACGCTGGATATTTCCCCGCAGTTACTGTCGATGCCTACGGCGCCGCCATGGCAGGATGGTATGCGCCTGGAGTTTAGCGATCGCTGGCGCGCGATTCGCACACTGCTATTGGCTGACATCGAAGCTCCAGTCGCCGCCAACTCGCTTCTATATTTGGTGCAGTACATGCGCGAATTGCTAGCCTCACCGCCACCGTCGCGATCGCTGCAATACCTACACCAGCATTATCAGCAGTCCTTGAGTATTGCCCATTTAGCGCAGCTAGAGGGCTACACTCCCAGCTATTACAGCGAATGGTTCAAGGCCAAAACGGGACAAACGCCCAAAGCTTACGTGAATGATTTGCGCCTGCACCAAGCTAAGCAACTGTTGCAGCATACCGATTTGCCCATTTTTCGGATTGCTCAAGATGTGGGCTTTGCGCGGGCATCCTCATTAATTCGACTATTTCAGCAGCGCGATCGCCTCACGCCGCAGCAGTATCGCCAAAACAGCCGCAATTTAGCGCATTCCTAACCGTAATTTGGAGCATGCAGCGCGCCCCGTCGTTTTTAGGATGGTGACCGTCGATTGCCTCAATGTTTGCCATGGTTACTGCTCGTCCGACGTCACTACGTCCCACCCTGATTGGCTTCACCGCTGTATTAATGTGGGCGACCCTAGCCCTACTCACAGAACTCAGCGGCCATATCCCGCCTTTTCAACTAACGGCGATGGCGTTTACGGTAGCGTTTGGGATTGGGGTGTTGACCTGGATACGTGATGGGGGTTCCCCCTGGGGATATTTGCGCTTGCCGCTGCGGGTATGGGGCTTGGGCATTGTCGGTCTGTTTGGCTATCACCTGATGTATTTCGTCGCGTTGCAAAATGCCCCGGCCGTTGAAGCCAGCCTGATTGCATACTTGTGGCCGCTACTGATTGTCTTTTTCTCCGCGCTGCTACCGGGGGAAACGCTGCGGTGGTTTCATGGGGCGGGGGCGATCGCCGGATTCCTCGGAGCCGCGCTCTTGATTACGAAAGGGCAATCCCTCACCTTTGATGGGCGATACACCACAGGCTATGTTGCCGCGATCGCCTGTGCCCTAATTTGGTCAAGCTACTCACTGCTGTCCCGACGATTGGGGGCCATTCCCACGAATGCTGTCGGTGGATTTTGCGGGGCCACAGCCCTGCTCGCTTGGTGTGCTCACGGCCTTTTAGAAACCACTGTTTGGCCCGAGGGGCCAGCCTGGCTAGCGATCGTCGGCCTCGGTCTTGGCCCCGTCAGCCTCGCCTTTTTTACCTGGGACTATGGGGTGAAACACGGCAATATCAAGGTATTGGGGGCGCTGTCGTACTCTGCCCCGCTGCTATCAACGCTATTGCTGATCGCGACGGGCCTCGCGGAGCCGACCAGAGTTGTCGCTGGGGCCTGTTTGCTCATCGTGGGCGGAGCCATGTTAGCGACCCTGGACTTTTGGTGGCAGGGCGATCGCCCTTAACCCAAGCCGGGAATCTCGGACTGCCAAAGGCTGCTTCCGCCGTGATAGGTCAGCTCTTCACCAGAGTGTTGGCATTTCGCGGTGTCGCTATTAGAGCCCTAGCGTGACGCTACGCTTCCTGATAGCTGAAATCGATCACATTGAGATCGCGGCGATGGGTCGTCGCCAGAGCTTGGCCGATCCAGCAATAAGTTTTAGCGCGCCTTGTGCCTGCGAACCGAACTGATTGGGAACAATGTCCCTTGCCGGTCACTTTTGAGGAGAGGAAGAGCATGTCAGGACTGAAGCTAGTCGGATGGCGA
>CAZFWL010000555.1:0-3245 GCA_964522775.1 uncultured Halomicronema sp. | reverse complement strand
AACGACCGGGTTTGGCGACGGTGATTGGTCTTGGGCTGAGAGAGGTTTAATCGATGTACGGCTTAGATATTAACTTTCTAAAGGATCGCGAGATTCGGCCTGTCGAGGCGACGGCTCGCACGGCCCAGGCGGAGGCCCCGGCTGGGAATCGCACTCCGCTCTTGATTGGTCTGCTAGTGGCGGTAGCTGCTTTAGGCTTGGTCGGCGGTTACTGGCTCTTTTTGCAGCAAAAGATCGGTCGCCTAGAAGCCCGAGAAGCTGAGCTCGATCAGCAAATTGCGACGATTCAAAGTCAGTTGCAGCAGATTGAGACGGTGCAGCAGCAAATTGCGCTAGTGGAGGAGGAAAACCAGGCGTTTGTGAATGTGTTCAATCAGATTCGCCCTTGGTCAGCCTTTTTGAAAGAACTGCGCGATCGCACTCCAGCTCGCATCCAAATTGTGTCGGTATCACAAACGGCTGGTACGACCCTGCCAGGGCCGCCGGGAGATGAGGATGGGGGAACCCCGCCGCCCGTGACTGGGGGCGTCGAAATTTCGGGGGTGGCCTGCTCTTTCGACGATGTCAATGACTTTTTGTTGACCTTGCAGCGATCGCCGTTGCTAAACGCTAGTAGCGTCGCTATTGATGAATCGACCCGCCGCACCGACTTGTTAGACCCACAAATTGACGGGGTTTGTCCCAATTCACCGCCCAATCGACCCGAGATTTTGGTGGACTTTACCCTTACGGGCAACTTTACAGATGTGCCCTCAGAAGACTTGCTCGATGTCTTAGACCGGCAAGGGGCGGTGGGCTTAGCCACCCGCATCCGGGCTCTTCGTGATTCAGGAGTAATCGAAACACCATGACTTTTTCTGATGATTTCGTCCCTGTTGAGGACGCGGAAGAACTCGAAGGCCCAAGTTATCCGGTGGTCTTTGGCGTTGAGCTGACGCCGAAAGTGCAAGGGATTTTGCTGGCGGTACTCGGCGTTGGCGGTGCAATTTTCTTATTCACTCGGTTGGTCAGTCCGGTGCAAGAGACGGTCACCGAGATCGAACAGCGGATTGAGGAAAAAGAGGACACGCTGGCTAATCAAGCCGAGAGCCTGCGCCAAATCGAAGAGGTGCAAGCCGAATTGGATCGGGTTTTGGCCCAGCGAGAAGGCATCTATAGCCTCTTGGGAGATCCCAACAGCTTTGACACGCTGCTGCTGGACACTAACCAGCAAATTGAGAAAAGTAACGCGGCGATCGCAGGCGCTATTGCCGGTAACTTGTCCCAAGCTCAATCGGCGGAACTCGCCTCACTCGGGTTCAATAACACCGAGATTAATCGCATCTTTCAAGAAATTGCGGATGATCCGGTGGTGCAGCGGTCACTGTTTACCTCGGAGCTATCCTCCTTCGATCCGTTGGGCCTTCCCTCGATTGTGGGCGAAGAGTACGGGGAGCCGTTGTCGGGGCAGCTCGAGCGGCAAATTGTTGAGGTTAGCTTTAGCGGCTTGTTTAACCAAACCCAAAGCATCCTTTACAACCTGGAACGGTTAGAGCCTTTACTAATAATTCGCGATTTTAACCAGGAAGCTTCATCCATCGACGGTGACATCACAGAAGAAGAGGCCAATCGCCTCGGCATTCGCCCCTTGGAAACCTCTTTCACTATGGAAGTGCTCGTGCCGTTGGGTGATCCGAGTGTGCCCCCTGTGCCTGCCGAACCCGAGGCCGAAGAAGGGGAAGAGGGAGAAGAGGGGGAAGACGATGAGGCCACCGAAGTCAGTGATGATGGCTAATTCGCTTGGCCTAACCCCACAAGCGCTCTTAGTCCCAGGCGCTGTTAACCAGACCCAGAACCTACGTGAGGAGAGTGAACTGTGAAACGACTATTAGGATATGGCAGTTTAGCCAGCACCACTTTGTTAGCGATCGTGGCTCAACCGGTGATGGCCGCCTCGACGATGATTACCGGCGTCGAGATTGTGCCAACGGATGCGGGAGCCCAAATTGTGCTGGAAACGGCCGATGGTGAAACGCCTCAAGTATTTGCCGTCAATCAGGGCAATACCTTGCGAGCCGACATCGTGCGCACTCAATTGCAGTTGCCAGAGGGCGATCGCTTTGTGCAGCAAAATCCGGCTCCTGGCATTGAAGAAATTGCGATCGTCCCGCTGGATGGTAACAGTGTGCGCCTGATGGTCAGCGGCAACGGTGCTGCCCCCACTAGCGTTGTCGGAACTTCGGCCAATGGCGGTGTGATTATTGATGTGGCGGCCCAGGGTGGCAGCAGCCCTGGGCCCCAAGCGAGTACTCCGGTACCCGCTGAGCTAGAAACTGTCCCTAGCGATGAACCTGTCCTCATCCCAGTAGAGCAGCCTGATACCTTAGCCCAAGCAGAAACTGAAGAGTCTACTACCCCGGCAACTCCACCAGATGTGGATGTGTTGGTGCCTAATCCTCAAGTGGTCATTGACGGTGTACCTGTAGATGCCCCCACAGTACAAACTGCACCACCTTTTTTGCCGGGGGCTGTACCACCCCCTGTTGGCGATATTGCGGTCGCTGAGTCCATTCCAACATTTGGCACAATCGATTTAGGAACAACTGAACGCGTCCCACGGTTAGTTTTGCGTGATGCGCCTTCTCGAGAGGTTTTGAATCTGCTGGCTCGTGCTGCTGGTCTCAATCTGGTATTTATTGATGCAAATGGTGAAGATATTAGCAGTGCGGGTAGTCCTGGTGAAGGACCTTTGGTCACGTTAGATATTGAAAACGAGTCCGTTCAAGACGTTTTCAACAGCGTGTTGAGAGTCACTGACCTGGAGGCAAACCGCGTTGGCAGGACGATTTATGTCAGTCCTAATCTGCCTGACTCTGCTCGTAACCTCTTGAGCCGTACTTTCCGATTGAATCAAGTTGATGCATCAACGGCAGCCGGTTACCTAGCCTCATTAGGCGCTGAAGCGACTCAAATTGTGACAGTAACTACATTTACTGACCTTGATCAAAGTTCAGGGGACGGTGGAGACGGTGAAGTAACTGCTGAGTTGAGCTTGGTCGAACAAGTCACAGAAACTGAAGTGCGGCCTCTGACTCTGGAAGTTGACGAAAACAGTGCCGCAGCTCGGATTCTAAGAGGGCTGCTGGTAACGGTTGATGAGCGCACAAATGCATTGACGCTCATTGGTGAACCAGAGACTATCGCAAGAGCTACAGAATATTTGGCGATTCTCGACATCAGACGACGTCAGGTAGCTGTCAATGTCA
>CAZFWL010000554.1:0-3246 GCA_964522775.1 uncultured Halomicronema sp. | reverse complement strand
CTGGGGCGATGTGTGGTTTGGCGGTATTGTCACAGCCCTATTGTTCTCCCTTGGCAAAGTACTAATCGGCCTATATTTGGGCAATAGCAGCTTTGGTTCAACTTACAGCGCAGCTGGTTCAGTCATTATTTTGCTGGTATGGTTTTTCTATTCTGCTCAGATTCTCTTCTTTGGTGCTGAGATGACTCAGGTCTATGCCCGCCGTTATGGTTCGCAAATCACCCCGAATGACTACGCAGTAAAAGAGTATTCATCACAACCCTAATTTGCTGATCGATTGCAGCCTCTAAGTCGATTCAGCAGCTTAAGGAGCCGATCACGAGTCTTTGCTCAAAGGGAAAGAGTTAAATCATCTGGCAATTATTCAACTGCGAGTAAGCATCTTTTCAACTTATTGATTAGTGGTTGAACTTTCATCCAATGCCATTGGGATCGCAGGAGTGATTGTGGGCAGCACAGCTTGAAAGTACATGCACGGTAGAAAGACTAATTAAAGCTTGTGAGACTAACAAAATTTGGCAAACATTTCGGGTTAGGCATCTGTTCGTTTCTATTTGTGGCCTTGGTGGCGCTGCCCAGTTGGGCCATGTCGCCGTTGTTGATGCAGTTGCCCGGCAGTGGCGGCGGTGGCAGCAATGCTTACACCCTTGGTTGGGTTGAGCTAGACGGCTACGATGTGTTTCAGATTGCGGCTCCCAAATCAACTTTGGGACAACGACGCACCCATATTCACCAGAATCTGGAAGCCATTCGCGATCGCTATTTGCAGCTAGAAACCCCTGTCGCCGACATTTCCACTCAAGAAACAGAAAACGGACAGCCCAAAATCTTTGTGAATGGCGATTACTTAATGATCGTCACGCAAGAAGATGCCAATCTTCAAGGAACGACAGTACCAGGAGTCATTGAGCGGGTAGAGCAAACCGTTCCGGCGACCCTGCGACAAAGCTTTCGCGAACGACAAAATACCTATCGCCGCCAGCAGTTTATCTATGTTGGAGGCGCGATCGCTCTAGCAATGATGATCGCCCTCCTGATTCATCTCTTTTCGAATCGCTTACTGCGGTGGGGTATCACCGGGCTGGGGGCCACCCTCAATCAAGACTCCATGACTGGGGAGCAGCAAGAACAACTGGATGACATCAAGCAACTACTGCTGCCGGTACTACAGTTTGCCGCGATCGCCATTGCGGCTTTGTGGACTCTGGGGCGTTTTCCAGAAACTCGTGCCTTACAAAATCAGCTGCTCTCAACTTTCAAAGTGCCTATCATTCTGGCGATCGTGGCAGTCGTGGCCTATGTGGGCATCCGCTTGACTTATGCCATTGTGGATAAACTGCTCCTGCAGCTGACCGATGAAGAGGGCTTCAGCGGCTACTATTCGCGCCGGACTCGGTTACGCATCTCGACCCTCTCCAGCGTGATCAAAAACATTGCCAACTTTGTGTGGATCGCCCTAGGGTTCATCGTGGCCCTTTCCATTACAGGCATCAATTTGGGACTGTTGCTTGCCAGCGTGGGGATTATCGGTTTGGCCTTTTCGCTAGCCACCCAAAACCTGGTGCAAGGGGCGATTAAAGGCTTTTTTATCGTGCTAGAAGATCAGTTTGCGATCGGGGATGTGGTGAAAATTGGTGACGACGCTGGCGTGGTCGAAAACTTGAATCTGCGCATCACGCAACTTCGAGACACCAGCGGTCGGTTGATTACCATTCCCACCAGCGATATCAACCGTGTGGCCAACTATTCCCAGCATTGGTCTCAGGCCGACTTGCGGATTCCGGTTCATTACAATGCCGACATCAATCAAATGCTTACCGTCGTGCGCGAAGTGGGCGAAGAACTCAAAACTGATTCTGATTGGCAAAGCTTGATTCTGGAAGATCCTCAAATTCTAGGTGTTGATGACTTCGACGACAGTGCCATCATCATTCGCGTCTGGATCAAAACCCAGCCGATGAAACAGTGGGATGTTTCCCGAGAGTTTCGCCGTCGCTTTAAGTTAGCGATTGAAGCTAGCGATACGGAAATCCCCTTCCCGCAGCGCGATGTCTGGCTGCATCCCTCCGACAAGTTGCTGCGAGGATTGCAGGGGGGCGATCGCCATTCCGTCCCCGACCCCGCTGAGCAAAACGGCAAACGTATGGCGGCGGTTACCCATCATCAGTCTCGCAATGTGCCAGAAGGCGAAGATGCTGAGGACGGCGATGCCTATGACGGCGATTAATATCAGTCGGTCGAGAATACGACCGATTGATTCTGCTGTTATCAGTACTTGGTCAAAGGGGGCTTAAGCAATTGGCAAGCGTTCATCACTGGCCGGATCAAGCTCATCAGCCAGCATGCGATACTCCACCCCAGGCCTAAAGGATATAGATGAGGCCTGGGTCTTGTAAGGTCGTGCTGCGCAAATACATATTGGTTGCAATGTGGTTTGACAATGGTGCCAATCAAGAAAAGAGTGCATTTGCTGGATTGAATGCTGCCTACCCCATGATGCCAAATTCCCACATCCATTGAGGACCGGGGCGATCAGGCGAGAATTCTGCAACGGTTAAGGGCGGTGAGGGGGCAATCGCTCTGTCTTGCCCTAATATCTCTGGTGCTTTGACCGATACGGCCGGAGGCTCTATGAGTTGTCGTGGTGAGGATGGGCGATCGCTCTGATTTTTGAGCACTGTCGGTTGGCGTTGTTGACTGAGTTTCATGATCTGTTTTCTGAAATCTTGATAACAAGGTGAGTTGCGAATCGCCCCTCTAAACGAGAGGGGCATTGTTGCTTAGTTGGAGCCTAGCGAGGCTGTAGCCAACCAGGCAGCAGACTGTAAGGGTCGAGTTGCACGCTGGTGTCAAAGGCGGCCTCATGCTGGGAAAGTAGTTCCTGCAATTTGCCTGACTTAAAGGCATCAAAGGTTTCCGTGCAGCCACCGATAAACTCACCCCCGACAAAGATTTGCGGGATAGTTTTGCAGCCGGTCTTGTCATTCAGCGCGGCGCGAATCTTGCCGCCCCAGCCATCCGCCTGATATTGCACTGAGTCCAGGTCTACGGAACGGTAGGCAATGCCACACTTGTCAAACAGCTTGCGCACTGACCAGCAAAACTCACACCACTGGAGGGCAAACATCACCACAGGCTGCTCTTTTTCCGTCAGTACCGCCTGCACAAAAGCTTGAGCTTCAGGGGTGATAACGGGCGCTGCCGGTTGGGCGGCGGGAGCTGATGGGGGTGGTGCATCAAAGCGGG
>CAZFWL010000553.1:0-3247 GCA_964522775.1 uncultured Halomicronema sp. | reverse complement strand
GTACGAGCCGCTAAGTCAGTAAATGAGTAAAGTCCGGCTGCGTCAGTTTGGGTGCTAGGTTCCAAATCAGCCAGCAGCCCGTTTTTATTCAAATCGAGAAAGATTGTCCAGTCCGTCAGGGGCAATTCGTCGGGGTCGCGATCACCATCACCATCTAAGTCGTTCCACACTGTTCCAGCCAGACTGCCGGGAGCGTCGGTCGCTTGCCCTAAAGCATCCCCAACGACACTTTCAATCCAGGCAAATTTTTCGGGGTCGGCAATGCGTACCCCTCCTGCGCCCGTACCAAACTGCCCTTGAATGACACCAGTTTCGGGCGCTTCTAAATCGGGGAAAGCAAACCCAAAGGTATTGACCCCCACCAGCAGCCATTCTTCCTCGAATGGGATGAAGCTCGGACCGCCAGAGTCCCCTGGACCGACCGTAGTTTCAACTTGGTTGCCCAGTGTCAGGCCTGAACCCAAGGCCGCCAAGGTATTGCTTGCGGCGGTCGGACCATCAAAGTCGTACAGAAAAATTTCGTCAATGTCGGGAATCAGAAAGGCAAACAGACTGGCATCATCGACCTGATTTTGGCCCACGCGTTTGATCGTGGCATCAGCCGTACCGGTTATATGGCCGTCAATGCCGTTGCCAGAAGTGCCGTAGCCTACCAAAGTGATAATGCTCTGAGCCGCGAGGGGCTCTTGCGCCAGACGATATACTGGCGTGCCTGCGGGCAAATCTTCGCTCAGAGTAACAATCGCCAAGTCGTTGTTGATACTGTTGGCGAAGCCGGTGTAGCGATCGCTCCCCACATCGAAAATGTCTAAAGCGGCGGCGGTGATCTCAATCGGGGCCGCCCCGTTGCCTTGAGCATTGAGATTAAACGTGACGTTTTCCGGCGAGACATCTAGGATGCCGTCTTCGTCTTCAACATCTAAACAGTGCGCCGCCGTCAAAATATGCCGGGGCGAAATCGCGGTGCCACTGCACAGAAAACTGCCGACTCCGGGAGCCGTGATGCTGAGACTACCCACGCCAGCAAACGGCGATGCTGGCAGGTTGGGATCGATGCGCTGTTCAGGACTATCCGCTTCGGATAGATCGTCTGGTGCAGGATCGCCAGCCACGATCAACGGGGCTAACTGAATCGGCGGCAGTGATGTCTGAGCAGTAGACTCAAGCCTCAAATCGTCCAAATGGGTCGGGGGCGCACTGGTCATGGGTCATTCCCTGAAACGCTATTCTTTCGAAACCCCTGATAACTCGCTAAGTTGACTAACACAGGACTATTGTATCGGCAGGGGTTATGCCCAAGACTGGTCACGTTATTTAGGCCCAGCGGTCGGAGTTGGCTCGGTGACTGAAGCTCACTGGAAATTATGGTCTCTGGAGTCTGGAAACGGTTTCAAGACTTGCCCTCTCCAAGACTAGTGCATCATTCCATAAAAATAGACCGGCCTAAGCTGATAACTACACTCAGGCCGGTCAGCATGTTCTATCGATTTAGGATGCGATTACCACCTCATCAGCAACTGACCCCATCAGCAAACTTGGCCGCGCAGGACTTCTGTATCAATCGGTTTCATCATGAAGAGGCACAATAAGTCGCCTGCCGTCCCGGCAATGTGTGGCAGCTTGCGGAGAAACTTGATCGGCTTAGGTTGGTTGCTTTCAGCGATCGCTTTCAATTTCACATTGCGCTGAACACATCGATCCATCCGTCTAAAAAAGTCAGGATGATCCACGTTCAGCATGACGGGGAATGCCCGCGCCGCCGTCAAGTTGGTCTGCCGCACCACTTCTTCATCAAAGGCCGTAGCGTCGAGTCCGAGCATTTCGTAAAATTTGCTGCGCTCATGCACGGTTAATGAGTGGGTTGCAAACACTGATAACAGAAAGAAACGACTCCAAAAACGGGCTTTCCAGCCTTGCCACATATGGGGCTGCGATCGCAGCAGTGCTTTAAAGATATCGCCGTGGCGATTTTCGTCCTGACACCAGCTCTCAAAATAGTTGAACAGCGGATAAAACTTGTTTTCGGGCTGCTGCTCTAAATGATGGAAGATCAGGATGTAGCGCCAATAGCCAATCTTTTCCGAAAGATAGACTGCATAAATCACCCACTCCACCGGAAAAAAGGTGTAAGTACGATTCTTTGTCAGCTTTGCTAGGTCAAGGGAAATATTGAAATCGGACATCGCTTTATTGATGAAGCCTGCGTGCCGCGCCTCGTCCCGCGCCATTAGGTGAAAAACCTCCGCCAATAGGGGATTCCGGCCTTTCAGCTTGCGCGACAGTTCCTTAAATAGCAGGAAGCCGGAAAATTCCGACACGCAAGAACGCTCCAGATAATCGATAAAGGCGCGTCGCTCTTCTCCTTGAATGTGGTCCCAAGCCTGCTCAAATTCTTCATTGCGCACAAAGTGATAACGGTTATAGTCCGCGCGCATCTCTGCCACCATGGCTCGCAGGTCGGCTTCGCCTGCCGACAAATCCATTTGGGCCGCTTTATCAAAATCAGTGGTGTAAAACCGGGGGGTGAGTAAGTTTTCTTCGACGGCAGTTTTGACACTGGGTGAATTAGGAACGGTACTGACCATAGCTCTCTGAATAAACCGGGGCAAAGTGTGTGTCTATCGCATCGATAGACTGCAATCACGGTATCAGGAACTGTGGAGGCGATCGCTGCCGTTCTCAGCAGCTGTTACAAACCGTCAAACCTTGTGCCAGCAGTCACTTCAACGTTTCTAAGTGACGCGTAGTAAAAAAATGGCCACAGCGACTTTTCCGTACATGTGGGAAAAAATCAGGGTTTACAGACTGCAAACTGTGGCGACAGTCTGTAGTGACCGCTCCCTGGCAGATCGCGAAGAAGAGGGTAATCACCCTCTTAGTCAAGTCGCTGGACTATATTGCTGCGGCCCCGAGATCGCGAAGAGAACGCTCATCCATTGCCGCTCATTTTGACTGTATATATATAGATGTGTGATGACTGCCATCTTGCCCTCATATCAGCAAGGCGGATGCGCCTGATGGACTACTTTGTCAGTACAAGATCCTTTAGCGGTTCTCAAATTTAGTGTCGATTTGAGATGACCTGATGGTACCAGCGGTCTCTGAGCCTCCTGAGTGCTGGTACCGAGCTCGCTCAGCGTAGCAATCAGCAAGCTGTTCAGAGACAACTACGGTTTGCCCGGTACTATTAAATAGACTGCCGAAACGAGAAATAGCCGTGTCGCAATTTAAAGGGTTTGAAGTCGTA
>CAZFWL010000552.1:0-3260 GCA_964522775.1 uncultured Halomicronema sp. | reverse complement strand
TACACTCTTTCCCTAACTCGAATGTCGCCATACCCCGCCGCCCTTACATTTTGACCGATGTGGTGCATCTGATTCGGGCGGCGGGGTATGGCGACATTCGAGTTTGGGTGATTGCGCTGGTCTTCATCCCGCTGCATGTGTGCGCCATGTTGGTCGGCTTTGAAGCCTATGTCATTGCCTTGATGAACATCCACTATTTTTTGAAACAGCGGGGACTCGGCTCGCTAGTGGGGCCCACGGAATTGTCACTACATGCGCTATGTGCTTTGGGCATTTATCTCGGACGGTTCATCCGTCTGAATAGCTGGGATATTTTGCTCGACCCCACCAGCATTTTGGCGATCGCCCTCAATACCTTGACTTCCAAGCGGCCCGTCGCAGTGATTTTCGTGACGTTTGTGATTCTGACAGTGACTTATTGGCTGATGAAGCAAATCACCTTGGGCCTCAAACTGCGGTACGAATATGCCCGTAAGGGGCTGGACCCATTGGTTTAAGAAGATGTGAGCAGACCAAGCAAAGCCTTTCTAGAAGCGGCAGAATTCCATTCAGCGAGTCTACAAGCGGCTCTGCCAGGTCTTTAAAGTGACATTCACCAGGGTGACAAGTTCATTGGACAGGTTGGTCTGGTCTGTCATTGTGCAATACAGCTCAAAAGTCATGGCGATTCCAGATTGATAATGGGCAACCGCTCTATTTCCTCGATGCCCACTAATGAACTCGCTGCGCCAAACCGCATCCTGGTGATACTTTTCTTGCACTAAAGCATTTTGAGGGACAACTTTTTTCTGTGGTCTGTGGTGCCCCTCCAGCCATTCATTGATAGTGACGGTCTTTCCCAGCGCTTTGGGAATGTGGGCCAAGTCAGACACCAGTTGCCAATCGCTCCAAATTCGTAGCCGGGCCACTATAGTCTGACGGTTGGTGCAATGGGGCAGCCAGAGAAAAAGAGCCATACATGCTCGCTGCTGGTCATATCGCAACTCAGCACAAGGATTTGTCTTACCATTGCCGTAGAGGATACTTCCCCTGCTGACGATTTCCTGAAGTCGTCCGTCAAAGCTCAGAATTTGCTGCCGAAGTGCTAATACACCTTCTCGTTCGGGCATGGAACATTTCGCCAGTGTTGAAAGAAGCGATTTGGGAGGACTATGAACTTCCGGGATTGTATCTGTTAGGACTTGAGGGAGAAGGACTGTGCCAGTAGCTCCTGAATCGAGATGCCGAAGGGTGAGCGCTGGGCGATTGTCCTGTGATGCGAAGTTAAAGGTTAAAAACTCAATATCGATGCGGCTGTATTTACTATCAGTGAAGCTGTCACGGTGGAAAGTTGGAGCGATCGCTAGAAGTCGAATGGGCTGGCCGTAATCGGCGATGTTAGCAAAAGGCTTCTCCGCTATAAAGGCATCGAAATAGCGAGTAAGTTGCTGATGGATGTAGCGGTCTTCCTGATTTTTGAGCTCTAAAATAGCAAGCTGTCCAGTTTCTGAGATCGCTACCAAATCACAAATTTGTCCCTTGACACTGTGCTGCTGAGCAATCACTTTCAGGCCGAGTAAAGTTTGAAGTTTGTGTTTTAAGAAGTCTTCAAGTAAGGCTTCATTCTTGAATTCCCAACCTGTCAAGGTCTTTCTCAGCATGGCTGGCAGAGCATCCATAACACTGAAATTAGGTTGCCCAGCGACCGGGGGAGGGAGCCAACAGCAATATGCAATCGGAACTACTTCGTTTCCATGTTGCTCGAAGTAGTAAGACTCTTCAAACTACGGTCGATAGCCCGGTAGAGGTGAGATAGGTGGCCCACTGATCGACGACTGCGGGCGTGCCGTACCAGGCGATGCCAGGTTTGGGGGAATGAAACACATCATCCAGCACAAGATTCGTCGCGCCGTCCAAATGAGCGGCTGCGATCGGCGTAATACCGTCGCCCCAGCAAGCCCCCTCACCCCCTGTGAGCTGGTAACTGTTGTAAGTAAACCAGGTGCGCCACCGCTGCCCAAAGACCGCCTTGCCTGCAAAGCAGATGTAGCGCACGTCGGTTTCGTAAGCCTCGGGATAGGTCTGATTGACAAAGTCGAGGTTGCGGCGAGTCCAGCGCTCTTGGCTGGTGTGGGGCGTGCCCAGGGTGATCAAGGTTCGCACGTGGCGGTGCCCTGACCAGCAGTTGATCCGATCGCGATCCGCTGGATGCACATCATAAGACTCATCGCCAAGATAAATCCGCGCAATCCACCCCCCAGCCGAATGACCCACCAAATTAATGCGATCGCTGCCCGTTGCCGTCATCGCCTCTTCGACCGTGGCTGCAATCGCTTGCAAAATGGGTTGCACCGAGCGACCGCCAATGGTGGGGAACCAACTGGCTTGGGTCAATGGCACGACTTTTGTCCAAATGCCACGCTGATTTAGGTCCGCCTCTAAGGAGCGGTAGGGGGCGGCTCCAGCGAAATAGCCGGGGATAATTACCGTGGGTAATGTCATGGTCGTCTCGCGATCGCTAGCTTTCATTATGGGGTTGACCGGGGCGGTTTGGCCGCGACTGCTTAAGGCTGGCTGGCGGCCAATACGGGCGTTGGCGCATCGGGGGAGAAGTGCACCGTGGCGCTGTCTAGATGCTTGAGTAGGGTGGCTTTGGGCAGTGGGCCTTGCAAGTGCTCCCACGGTAGGGGCTGGTCGCGTTGCCAATGCTCATGGACGTAAAAATCTAACGGGGGCATCTCGCCCTTCAACGCTTTGAAGGCGCGTTTGTAGCTGCCGAGGGAATCACCAAACTCACGGGCCTGTAGCAGCAAGGGGGTAAGGCGGCGATCGCCCCGCGAAATCATGGCTTGGATAATGGACCAGTTGTAACTTTCGGGCCGAAAGTCGATGCCTTTGGGACGTAGGCGCTTTTGCAATAACTTCAGCCGTTTATCGGCTTGGGGATTGACCCCGTACCACTGAAACGGCGTATGGGCCTTGGGCACAAAGGTGCTGCATCCTAGGGTGAGGCGTAAGCCAGGGGCCGCTTTCTTGAGCTGCAACATCAACTCGGCGGTGGTTTCTAAATCTTCTGGCAGTTCGCCCGGAATGCCCGCCATGCCGTACAGCTTCAGCGCACTCAAGCCCCCTGCTTTCGCATTCACCGCCGCCGCCACAATATCTTCCGTAGCGAGTTTTTTGTTGACGATTTGCCGCACTCGCTCCGAACCGCTTTCGATCGCAATGGTGATGGATTTGGTGCCGTGGCGGGTCAGAGTTTCGGTCAGTTTTTGGTTGAC
>CAZFWL010000551.1:0-3271 GCA_964522775.1 uncultured Halomicronema sp. | reverse complement strand
CGTGTCACTGGGCGTCAGTTTGCTGGCGGCGTCCCTAGGGGCGTTTGTGGCGGTGCAGCGAGCCGTCCAATTGCCCCCGGCTGAGGCCATGCGACCTGAACCTCCGGCCGAGTTTCGTCCGACCTTGGTAGAGCAATTGGGACTGCAGCAGCTCTTTTCGCCCGCAGGACGCATTATCTTACGCAATGTCGAACGTCAGCCCATAAAAGCGGGTCTTACGATTCTGGGGATGTCGTTGGCCGTGGCGATTTTAGTAGTGGGTCACTCATTTAGTGACGCCATCAACTATTTGATTCGGGTGCAGTTTTACGAAATTCAGCAAGAAGATATCACCCTCACCTTTACAGAACCCCTGTCTGGCAGCGCTCAGTTCGATCTCCGCCATCTACCGGGCGTCATTCGAGCCGAACCGTTTCGAGCCGTCCCCGCCCGCCTGCGGTTTCAGCAGCACACTTACCTGGGAGGCTTAACCGGGCTACCGCCAGAGGGCAGCCTGCGGCGACTGATGGATCGAGATTTGAATCTACTCACTTTGCCATCTCAAGGAGTATTGCTAACTGACAAGCTGGCGGAAATCCTCGGCGTCCAGCCAGGCGACAATCTCACGGTCGAGGTGTTAGAAGGCGCCCGTCCCCACCGAGAAGTGCCCGTGGTGGGGCTCGTCAAAGAGTGGGTGGGTGTCGCCGCCTACATGGATTTGTCTGCCCTGAATCAACTCATGCGTGAGGGCACGACGCTATCGGGCGCTTATCTAGCCGTGGAGCCAGACTATTTGGATGCCATCTACACCGAGTTAAAAGAGACCCCTGCGGTCGCCAGCGTGGCTCTGCGTCAAAATAGTCTCGATCGCTTTGAAGAAGCTATCTCCGGCAATTTAGAAGTCTTCAACACCGTGATCGCGATGTTCGCCACGATCATTGCGTTTGGAGTGGTCTACAACGCGGCTCGCATTGCATTATCCGAGCGGGGACGAGAGCTGGCGACACTCAGAATCATCGGCTTTTCACGGGCGGAAGTCGGCTTCATTCTTTTGGGCGAGCAAGCGTTATTGATGGGAGCCGCTATTCCCTTAGGCTGTGTGATGGGTTTTGGCCTGGCGGCGCTGACGAGTATGGCTTACGACACAGAGTTGTATCGCTGGCCCCTCGTGGTGAGTCGGGCCACTTACGGCATTGCGATCGCCATTATCGTGATTGCGGCCGTGATTTCTGGTTGGTTGGTTTTGCGGCAGATCAACCGTCTTGACCTAGTTGCCGTCCTGAAAACCCGTGAGTAAAAGGAGGGCAACACATGGCTCACGATACTGATTTGCGGCTACAGGCAGAAGCCTCCCCTGAGAGCGAGGTGGCCGCTGAGTCAACGAAACCTCGTTTCCAGCTCCGACCACCAGGCAAGCGCTGGCTATATTTGTTAGCCGGATTAGGCATCGTCGGGCTCGGTGCTCTCGTCATGCGCCCTAGTCCTAAACGGGTAGATTTTGTGACGGTGCGGCAAGGGCAACTAGAAGTATCGGTGGACGCCGAAGGTCAGACTCGCGTGCGCGATCGCTTCGTCGTTTCTACTCCGGTAGATGGCCGCCTCACCCGCATTGAGCTGGAGCCGGGAGATATCGTGACGGACAATCAGGTGGTGGCCCGCATTGACCCGCTGCCTCTCACCAGCGAAGTGCAGCAGGTGCAGGCCCGCATGGATGAAATTCGCGCCCAAATGGCCGGAGTCGAAACCTTACGACCCAAAGACAATGCTCTGCAACAGGCCCAAAACCGCATCACCGTAGCCCAAGCCGAGCAGCAACAAGCCACAGCTGAACTCGCCCGCGCCGAAGCCAGGTTGCAGCAGGTCCAACGTGACCTTGCCCGCGCCAACGATCTGGCCGCTCAAGGAGCAATTTCGGAGCAGCAACGAGAATCGGCAGCCTTGGCGGTGACGGCTCGCCAGCAAGAACGAAATGCAGCTCAGCAGCAAGTAGCGAGTGCCGAAGCCGCGATCGCCGCCGCCCAAAACGAGCGTCAAATCCTCCAGGCCGAACAGCAAGATCCCGATTATTTACTGGATGTATACCAAGCCGAACTGGCCAGTGCCGAAGCCCAACTCGCCAGTCTCGTCGATGATGCTCGCCGCACAGACATTACCACGCCAGCCGCCGGGCAAGTCTTGCGGATACTGGAAGAAAGTGAGCGGTTTGTCTCAGCCGGTACGCCCTTGCTGGAAGTCGGTGATTCTGAGCAGCTGGAAATCGTAATCGATGTGCTGTCTAGCGACGCGGTCAAAATTCAGCCAGGCGATCGCATCCACATCAGCCAATGGGGCGGCGACGATACCCTAGAGGCTCAAGTCACCTATTTAGAACCCAGCGCTTTCACGAAAGTCTCGGCCCTCGGAGTCGAAGAACAGCGTGTCAACGTCATCGCCAACTTCACTGACCCGACAGTGCCCCTGGGCGATAGCTTCCGCGTCGATACGCAAATCGTCATCGACGAAAATGTGAATGCCCTCATGGTCCCCATCAGCGCCCTCTTCCCCTGCGAACCCGGCACCTGCGTCTTTACCGTGGAGAATAATCGCGCCCAACTGACGCCGGTGGAAATTGGCCTGCGCAACACCTTTGATGCCGCAGTCACCCGTGGTCTGAGCACGGATGACACCGTAATTGCTTATCCAGAATCAGTGGATGCGGGAGATCGCGTGCAACCCCGTTAATGTGCTTTCCTAAGCCCAGCCTGCCAAAACTCACCCGTGTCCCGCCGTTTCCCGCGACAGACGACGATCTAGAGTGCGGCCTGAGTCTTTATAAATTAACGGTATCGCTAGTCACCGTCTGATAGATTTGTCAGTGGCGACTCAGCCACATCGGTTTTGAGAGCAGGAAATCAGCGACCGCCTCTCAGACCCCGCCCACAGGAATTGCTCATCCATGTCAGACTCCCAACAGATTAGTGCCGCCGTTGCCAAACTCTACGATACGTACCCCTTTCCACCAGAACCGTTGTTAGACGAGCCGCCCCCTGGCTACAACTGGCGCTGGAACTGGCTGACGGCCTATGCATTTTGTACGGGACAAAAGCCCCCGCGCCAAGACGTGCGCATTCTAGATGCAGGCTGTGGCACGGGCGTTGGTACAGAATATTTAGTCCATCTCAACCCTGAGGCGACGGTAACGGGCATCGATTTGAGTGCTGGGGCACTCGCAGTGGCAAAAGAGCGCTGCCAAAAATCTGGGGCGACTCGGGCCGCGTTTCAGCATTTGAGCTTGTTTGACGCAGAGCAACGG
>CAZFWL010000550.1:0-3274 GCA_964522775.1 uncultured Halomicronema sp. | reverse complement strand
GCTGAGACGCAAATTGCCCAAGCCGCAGAAGATTTGATGGTCGAAGAAGTCGAAGAAGAGACAGAAGCGACCGCTGACGAAACCTCTGAGGAAACTTTAGTGACGACTGATTCGGGATTGCAGTACGAAGACATTGTGGAAGGCACCGGCGCGATGCCTCAAAAGGGCCAGCGAGTGACTGTTCACTACACGGGCACCTTGGAAGACGGGACTAAGTGTGACAGCTCCCGCGATCGCAACCGCCCCTTCTCGTTCACCATTGGCGTCGGCCAAGTAATCAAAGGCTGGGATGAAGGTGTCATGACTATGCGGGTCGGTGGTCAGCGCAAACTCACCATTCCCCCTGAGTTGGGCTATGGCACGCGGGGCGCTGGTGGCGTAATTCCTCCCAATGCGACCTTGCTCTTTGATGTTGAACTCCTTCGCATCGGCTAAGGCTACAAACTCGACAAGAGTGCTAGCTCGCACTTGAAAGACTTCAGAAGTATCGGGGTGGCGTGAACGCTATCCCGATTTTGTTTTGCAAGGGTGAGTGCGACGAGAGTTGAGTGCGAGCGCTGAATGTCACAGAACAATTATTTAGCCCCCGTACTCTCCGTTCCCCCAGTTCATCTCGAATACGCCGCAGCCTGCTCGTATCCTGGCCTAGCCAGAATCCAGCGAATAGAATAGGACGCAAGGAATTTAGCACCGCCCCCGGTCATCTATGAGTCCTCGCCCCAGGGATACCGACGCAACTTACGAATACGACGTGTTTATCTCCTACTGCACCGCTGATAAGGCTTGGGTGCGGGGGGAACTGCTGACGCGGTTGCGAAAGGCAGGCTTGAAGATTTGGATTGATATTGACAACGTCGAACTGGGGAAGTCTGCCATTGAAGATTTGGAAGATGCCCTGGCCAAAAGCAAAAAAACGCTTCTAATACTCACACCAGATTATTTGAAAAGCAAGTGGACGGCCTATGAACGATACATAATCCAATCCATTGACCCCGTTAACGATCGCGGGCGATTAATCCCGATTCTGAAGGATCCTTGTGACTTACCGACCAGTATTGGATTTCTCAATTATGCAAATTTCACCGACCCAGAGGAACTGGATATTGCCTGGAAGCAGGTGTTTCGAGCGTTTGGGATTGTGGAAGGTGAGGCGACACCGCCGCAGCAAGATACCCCGAAACCATGGTTTCTAGCCCACCCCTATGGCATGCCGCCGTACTTTACGGGGCGTGTCACTGAGCGGCAACTGCTGAGTGATTGGCTGAATCATGGAACCCAGCCATTGCTGGTGCTGCGGGCCTTGGGGGGCTTTGGCAAGAGTGCCTTGACCTGGCATTGGCTGCTGCATGATGTGGCGGAGCGGGATTGGCCCCTGGTGGTGTGGTGGAGCTTCTATGAAGAAAAGGCAGGGTTTGATAATTTTGTCTTTGCCACGCTGGCTTACCTGAGTGGGCGGGAAGCGGAGGATTTGAATCCGTCAGAGCGGGTGCGGCAACTGTTGGAGTATGTGCGGCAGCAGCGGATTTTGCTGGTGCTGGATGGGTTTGAGCGGGAGTTGCGGGCCTATGGCAACCTAGAGGCGGCTTATCAGGGAGATGGGGAACGGGAAATCGCCGATGCGGGGCGCGATTGCATCAATCCGGGGGCGGAGTGGTTTTTGCGGAATTTGGCGAGTTTGCCGAGGCTGCAGGGCAAGGTACTGATGTCGACCCGGCTGCGGCCTCGGCCGGTGGAGGTGACTGGGGGTACGTTGCTGCAGGGCTGTCGGGAGGAAGTGCTAACGCAGATGGACGAGGCGGATGCGGTGGCGTTCTTTCGGGTGCAAGGGATCCGGGGCAATCGGGGCGAGATTGAGCAGGCTTGTGGGGCCTATGGCTTTCACCCGTTGAGTTTGCGGTTGCTGGCAGGTCTGGTGGTCAAGGACTTGCGCAATCCGGGGGATATTCAGGCAGCGCAGCGGCAGGATTTGACCGGGAGCCTGGTGCAGCGGCAGCACCATGTATTGGAGCAGTCCCATAACAATTTGAGCCTGGAGGGGCGGCAGTTGCTGAGTCGGATTGCCTGTTTTCGCAGTCCGGTGACCTTTGAGGTGCTGGCAGCGTTGTCGGCAGAGGAGCCTGGTTTAGAACGTGAGCTGCAAGATTTGATCGAGCGGGGATTCGTGCAGCGGGAGGGCCAGCGATTTGACCTGCACCCGATTGTGCGGCGCTATGCCTATGACCGCCTGGCGAGGCCGGAACGCACGGCCGCCCATGCCCAACTGCGGGACTACTTTGAGGCGGTGCCCCCGCCAGAGCGGGTCGAGACCCTGGCGGATCTGGAGCCGGTGATTGAGCTGTATCACCATCAGGTGCGGGCGGGGCAGTATGACGAGGCGTGGGTTCTGTTTCGAGATCGCCTTCACTCTCAGCTCTACTACCAGCTTGGAACCTACCAGCTTTATGCGGAACTGCTACGCGCCCTCTTTCCCCAAGGGGAAGATCAGCCGCCACAGCTGCAGAATGAAGACCATCAGGGATGGACATTTACCTCGTTGGCTAATAGCTACAGTCTCAGCGGTCAGCCGGTAAAGGCGGTGCCGTTGTTCGAGCGAGATATTGCAATTTCGGAAAGGCGAGAGGATAAGAAAAATTGGGCGATCGCCCTCGGCAACCTGGCTTATCAGCAACTCCCTATCGGTGCCCTCCAAGCGGCCGAGGCCAACCTGCGCCGCCTCCTCGCCCTCTGCCAGGAGACTGATGATGAGTTCGACGAGGCGATCGCTCACCGAGAACTGGGGCGACTGCTGGCCTACCGAGGCGCTTGGGCCGAGTCCGCCGCTGAGCTAGACCAAGCCCTGGCAATGTTTGAGCAGCAGGGCATCCTTCAGAGTCGGAGCGTTGTCTGGGCTTACCGATCGCTGGCGGCCCTGCTCCAGGTGCGAGCGGGAGAGACGTCGGCAGCGGTTCCGGCATTGGCCGCTGCCCAGCGCGCCCTCGACCTCGCCGATGAAACCGCCCGCAACCTTTATTCCCATCCGCGAGACTACGTTGATGCTCACTGGCTGCTGGGGTCGGCTCACCGTGTCAACGATGACCTGGCCCAGAGCGACCGCCACCTCAGCGAGGCCCTCACCCGCTGCCGCACCATCAACTCAGTTGAGGCCGAAGCCGATATTCTGCTCGACCTAGCGCGGTTACGGGCAGACCAGGGGCAGGTCGACGCGGCGCTGCGGCTAGCCAATGAGGCGCTGCTGATTACGGAGCGCTGCGGCTACGTGCTGCAAGGGGCCGAT
>CAZFWL010000549.1:1123-3274 GCA_964522775.1 uncultured Halomicronema sp. | reverse complement strand
CGATCACTATATTCTGACCGCTCAGCTAGCAGGTATCACCCCCGAGAGCATCGATATCCAGGCCACTCGTGAAAACGTCGTGATTAGCGGTGAGCGCCTACAGGCTGAGGCGATCGAGGGCGAACGAGTCTTGCATGACGATGTTCGCTACGGTACTTTCCGTCGCGTTGTTAATCTGCCAGAGGCAGTTCAAAATGACGCTGTCACAGCGAATTTTGAGGACGGCTTTCTGACCTTAACGTTGCCGAAAGTAGAAGAAGTTCGCAACAAAGTTGTGAAAATCAATCTAAACGGTCAAATCGATAACGTGTCGGAAGGATTACCGGAAGCGGATGCTTAATTAGGCCGCTTAATTCAACAGGTTAACGAGTTAGAAGTCATGGTGTTTAAGGGCAGCGATCGCTGCCCTTTTTTCTTGGAAAATCAATTTTGGATACATCGCAGCTGCCGCCTTCATCGCTAGTTTTACACTGCGGCTCGGGGTGATCGCCCCATGTTAAGTTCACCTTTGGTAAAGTCCAGACGCTTGACCTAAGATGAAAGCAGACTAATTTTCTGAATCTCCAGCTTGTAAGGCGTTTATGGCAACATCGACCGTTTCTGAAGCAGTCTTGACCGAAGAAGTAGAGAAGCGACGCAATTTTGCGATCATCTCTCACCCCGACGCGGGTAAAACCACTCTCACCGAAAAGCTGCTGCTGTACGGAGGTGCAATTCATGAAGCCGGGGCGGTAAAAGCCCGGCGGGCTCAGCGCCACGCCACTTCTGACTGGATGGAGATGGAGCAACAGCGGGGCATTTCCATTACCTCGACGGTGCTGCAGTTTGACTATCAGGATGTGCGCGTCAATCTGCTCGACACGCCAGGTCACCAAGACTTTAGTGAAGATACCTACCGCACGCTGGCCGCTGCCGATAATGCGGTCATGCTTGAGGATGCGGCGAAAGGGTTGGAGCCCCAAACCCGCAAGCTGTTTGAAGTCTGTCGGATGCGATCGCTCCCCATCTTCACCTTCTTCAACAAAATGGATCGGCCAGCTCGCGAGCCGTTAGAGCTCCTGGACGAAATCGAGCAAGAGCTGGGTTTAGCAACCTATGCGGTCAACTGGCCGATTGGCATGGGTGAAGACTTTCGTGGCGTCTTTGACCGTCGTACCCTGCAGTTCCATTTGTTTGAGCGGACGGCCCACGGCAGCAAAGCTGCGGGTCAAACGATTATTGATTTAGGTGACCCACGTATTGAGGAGCTGATTGACCAAAGTCTCTACTACCAATTCAAAGAAGAGTTGGAAATGATTGAGGAGTTGGGCTCTGAGTTAGATATTGACGCGATTCATGCGGGGCAGCTCTCGCCGGTGTTCTTTGGCAGTGCCATGACCAACTTTGGGGTGCAGCTCTTTCTTGACGCGTTTATGGACTATGCGCTAAAGCCGACACCGCGTAACAGCACTCAAGGAGAAATTGACCCGACAGCAGAAGATTTTTCTGGGTTTGTCTTTAAGCTCCAGGCAAATATGGATCCAAGACACCGCGATCGCGTGGCGTTTATTCGTGTCTGTTCTGGCAAGTTTGAAAAAGACATGGTGGTCAATCATGCGCGATCGGGCAAAAACGTGCGTCTCTCCCATCCACAAAAGCTATTTGCCCAAGGTCGTGAATCTCTAGAGGAAGCCTTTCCAGGCGATGTCATTGGTCTCAACAATCCCGGCGTGTTTGCGATCGGAGATACTATCTACCAAGGCCAAAAACTCGAGTACGAGGGCATTCCTTGCTTTTCACCGGAGCTATTTGCCTTTCTGAGAAACCCCAATCCGTCAAAATTCAAGCAGTTCCATAAAGGCGTTACCGAATTGCGAGAGGAAGGGGCGGTACAGATCATGTTCTCTGCCGACGAATCCAAACGCGATCCGATTCTCGCAGCGGTTGGACAACTACAGTTTGAAGTTGTCCAATTCCGTTTGCAAAACGAATACAACGTTGAAACTCGCTTGGAGCCCCTGCCCTACAGCGTTGCCCGCTGGGTTGAAGGCGGGTGGGAAGCCCTGGAAAAAGCAGGCCGCCTGTTCAACACCACGACGGTCAAAGATAGTTGGGGTCGGCCAGTCCTATTGTTCCGCAATGAATGGAACGTGGGGCAAGTCGAAGGCGACC
>CAZFWL010000549.1:0-1113 GCA_964522775.1 uncultured Halomicronema sp. | reverse complement strand
TCCTGAACTGAAGCTTAGAAAGACGGCTCCGGTCGTCTCTGGCCAACAGGTCGAAGACTTATAAAAGTCACCGATACCCTGGCAAACAGCTTCCTAATCTTTGAATCGCAAACTAAACCCCGGAGCTAGAGTTTCTAGTTCCGGGGTTTTCAGGTTTTTAAGTTACCCATCAAGCAAGAAATAACCAGTGAGTGTTATTCAGCCTCTTCTGAAGCCGCCGCTCCGATGAGAACTTCGCCTTGCAACATCTTTTGCGCTGCTTCTAGCAACGCCTCTTCTAAATAAGGCTTGGTAAAGTAGCCACTCGCTCCTAAATCAACGGCCATTTGCCGGTGGCGATCAGCACCGCGAGAAGTCAGCATCGCGATGGGAATGGTCTTGAGCATACTGTCTTTTTGCATGCGCGATAGCAGCTCTAATCCATCCATACGAGGCATTTCGATATCGCAGAAAACTAGGTCGCAAGGCAAACCCGATCGCATTTTCTCCCAGGCTTCTTGACCATCGCGGGCTTGCTCGACTCGGTAGCCCACCTTGTTGAAACTCATCGACAGCAACTCGCGTACCGTAATGGAGTCGTCCACAATCAACACGGTCGGCTCGGCCTTGACGGGAGCTTCGTCCTCTTCGGGTGGGAGCTCAACCTGTGCCCAAATGGAGGAGCCAGCTTCGCGTCGCACGCGGCCCTGAGCGATATCGATCAGTTCCAGGACATCGCCAATCGGCATAACGCGTCCATCACCCAAAACCGTAGCCCCAGCAATTCCCATCGGTTTGGGCACAGGGCCTTCAATCTGTTTAATTACAATTTCCTGCTCACCCAGGACGCGATCGACTTGAATGCCGATATAGGTATTAGCGTTCCGTAGCACCACGATGGAGACCATATCATCGTCTTGGCTACCGCCATACACTCGACCTCGGCCCAGGGCTCGATTGAACTGCAAGAGATCTGACAGAGGTTGGAAGGTCAGCGACATATCGCGCCACTGGATAAATGACTGGCCTTCTTCATTCGTTTGAACCCGCTCACGCGGCACGTCAAACATATCTTCGACCCCGTCCATCGGGAAGGCGATACGAGCCTGATTATTTAGACAGCTCAAAGCCTTC
>CAZFWL010000548.1:0-3277 GCA_964522775.1 uncultured Halomicronema sp. | reverse complement strand
GTTGATTCTCGACGACAGCACCAGCGCGTTAGATATGGCGACGGAAGCCCGCGTGCAAGGGGCCATCAAATCCATGATGGCGACCACCACGACCCTGTTTGTGGCCCAGCGCATCAGCACTGTCATCGCCGCCGATCAGATTTTTCTGCTGGAAAATGGCGCCATTATTGCTCGCGGCACCCACGACGACCTGCTGCAAACCAGCCCGCTGTATCAAGAAATTTACGAGTCACAATTGGGAGGCGTGCCCGCATGAAACCTTTTCTCAAAGCACGGAAACGGCAATCGAAGCTTGGTTCGCCGCCCCAGCCCGCTACTCGACTCCAAGTCTTGAAGCGACTGTTCGGCTACCTCGCCGCCTATCCTCTGCAATTAGGGTTGATTTTTGTCTTCGTCATTTTAGGTACTGCGGCCAACCTCATGGTGGCCTATCTGCTGGGGGTGGGGATTAACAACCTCAGCACCACGCCGGATTTACCCGCTTTGGTCCGCACCGCGATCGCCATGTTGGTCGCTGGCGTCGTGAGTTGGGGCTTTTTGCTGGTGGAAGGGTTGCTCGTGGCGAGTATTGCCCAAAAGGCGACCTTTCAACTGCGACGCGACTTGTTCGAGCATATGCAAACCCTGTCGCTCAACTTTTTCGATCGCCAACCCATCGGCGAACTCATGAGTCGAGTCACCAACGACACCGAGTTGATCGCCAAGTTTTTGGAAACGGGCCTCAATCAGCTCTTTGTGAATACCGCGCGGATCGTGTTTACGACCATTGCGATGTTCATGCTGGAGTGGCATTTGGCGATCGCGGCCCTCACCATTGGTCCCATGATGCTGGCATTTGTCGGCTTACTCGGACGGGTTGCGGGGCCAGCCTTCGACCAATTGCAAGAAGAGTTGGGTGAACTCAACGGCCTGATGGAAGAAACCATCAGCGGGGAGAAAACGGTCATCGCCTATCGGCGTCAAGATGCGGCGGTGGAAAGCTTTGAAGAAATCAGCCTCGCCAGCCGGGAAGCCAGTGTCAAAGCTCAATTCATCGCTCTCATCAGCCGCCCCGTTACCCTAGTGCTGACCAATCTGGATGTGGCGCTGGTGGCTCTAGTCGGCGGTTTCCTGGTGCTGCGGGGCGCGACGAATGTTGGTGTGGTGTCTACCTTTTTGCAATATACGCGCCAGTTAGCCCTGCCGTTGACGCAGCTTTCGAACCTGTTCAATGCCTTGCTGGCGGCTCTGGCAGGGGCGGAGCGGGTGTTCCAAATTTTGGATGAGGAGCCCGCGATCGTCGATGCCCCGAACGCCCAGCCCATGCCCCCGATTCAGGGCCAGGTAGAGTTCAACGATGTGGATTTCAGCTATGTGCAGGGCCGCAAAATTCTCAAACACAACACCTTTGCCGCCGCACCGGGGGAGAAAATTGGTCTCTGTGGGCCGACAGGTGCGGGCAAAAGCACCATCATCAACCTGATCACCCGCTATTACGACCTTGACTCGGGTGAGATTTTGATCGATGGTCACAACATTGCCCAAATGCAGAAGGACAGTCTGCGTCAGCAAATTGGCATTGTGCTCCAGGAAGCATTCCTGTTTTCTGACACGGTGATGAACAATCTGCGCTATGCCCGCTTAGACGCAACAGAGGAAGATTGCATTGCCTGTGCGAAGCAGGCCAATGCCCACGACTTTATTCAGCGGCTGCCCAATGGCTATGACACGATGCTGACGGAACGGGGCAGCAACCTTAGTCAGGGGCAACGTCAGCTCATCACCATCGCCCGCATGATGGTGCAAAATCCGCGCATGGTGATTTTGGATGAGGCCACCAGCAACGTGGACACGCGGACGGAGGAAAAAATCCAAGAAGCGCTGGATCGTCTGATGGCAGGCCGCACCAGCTTTGTGATTGCCCACCGCCTCAGCACCATTCGCAACGCCGATCGCATACTCGTCCTCAAGGCGGGAGAAATTATCGAGATCGGCTCCCACGATGAATTAATGCACCAGCACGGTTTCTACTACGACCTATTCATGAGTCAGTTCAAAGGCAAGGTTGCTGCGGCCGCGTAGGGTTGCTCAGGGGGGCACGAAATCTACGATTCTCTTTCGCCATCCAGTCATGCTTGAATTTGATCTCTCAGATTGCGAATGAACGCATGATTAGGAGCCATGGCTAAAGAGCGCTCTAAGCACTGAAGTGCGGTTTGCAGTGATTGGAGCGCCTCTGTTCAGTGCGTTAGGATGCTGCGACAGCCCCGCTTGCAAGTCACCCAGGTATGCAGGGCGATCTCCCAAACTATAGCCAAGGATAATCGAGGTGCTACTTGTGAGGCAGTAACGCTCTTTTGGCGAAAGTCGATGGAATCTTGCGCTGAGAATTAGCTAACGGATACTAGCCCTTGAGATAGCGATTGAACCACCGCAGCTGCTCCCACAGCACATGCTCAATACTCTCTCTCGCGCGATAGCCATGATCTTCAAAGGGCAACAAGACCAGGCGAGCCGTGCCTCCAGAGCCCCGCACTGCCTCGTAAAACACCTGTGACTGAGCGGTGAGCGTACCAGGGTTGGCATCTTCACTGCCATGGATAATCAACACCGGTTCATTCACCTGATCGGCAAAGAACGTGGGTGACACCTGGATGTAAACATCCTGCGCTTCAAACAGGGAACGCCGCTCCGCTTGGAAACCAAACGGCTGATTGGTCTTGTTGTACGACCCGCTGCGGGCAATCCCGGCTCGAAATAAATCGGTATGGGCCAACAGGTTCGCCACCATGAGGCCCCCGTGGCTGTGGCCAATGATGCCAATCCGCTCCGGATCGGCGACCCCCATGTCCACCGCCTTCGCCACAGCCGCCTCGGCATCCGCCACCAGCTGCGGCACAAAGGTGTCGTAAGCCGTCTCCGGATCTCCCAGCATCGGCATGGCGGTCTGATCCAGCACCGCGTATCCCTGCAGCAAGAAGAACAGCGGCGATGCCCCATACAGCCGCATAAAGCGTTGCTCTGAGCCGGAAACCTGCCCTGCCGTAGAAGCATCGGAATATTCCAGCGGGTAGGCATAAAGCACTGTCGGCAAGGGCGTACCGGCTTGGTAGCCCGGTGGCAAATACAAGTGAAAGCTTAGGGGCACCCCATCGGCCCGCTCATAGCGCACAATGCGTTTTTCAATCTGGCGGAGCTGTGGCGTGGGGTCGATAAACTGGGTAATCGGTTGCTGCCTAAAGGTGCGAGCCGCTTCCCCCGCTTCGGCAGTCACCGTGGCCTCGAAGGTGGTCAGATA
>CAZFWL010000547.1:0-3278 GCA_964522775.1 uncultured Halomicronema sp. | reverse complement strand
TCAGTACTCAGTTACATTGCTTTTTGTCATCAGTTGAGGGAGTCACGCTTGAAATCCTTGGCAGTTATTTGATGTAGATATTTTTTCTTTGTGGCTTCCGTAAAACTCCCTTCGCAAAAGTTAATGAAGTTGCTTATACTAGAGTCATGCATTGGATGAGTAGAAATGCTCACCTTGAATTTCCCGGTTGGTTCGCCTAGTCATCGTGATTGTCAAATCCTTTGAGAATCGCCCGCTGACACTCCTCCGACCTTTACTGTTTGGGTAAGGCCGCTGCGAAAATGAGAAGATGCATTCTGTTTGGATGTATCCATCAGCCTTGAGCTAGACAACTCCTAAACCGGCGTTCTATGTGCACTTGTTCATTAGAACTCACGTGAATGTCATGATTAGCGAGCAGTTTCCGTGGTTAACCACGATTGTTCTTTTTCCGTTTCTGGCAAGCTTGCCAATTCCGTTCCTCCCTGGTGACGGCAATAAGACTGTAAGAAGCTATGCCTTGGCTGCAGGACTTGCCGAGTTTGCGCTCATTCTCTTTACATTTGGTCGCTATTACTCTTTGCAGGATGCAGGCCTACAGTTAGTTGAGTCTTACCAATGGGTACCGCAAATCGGTTTGAACTGGACGGTAGCAGCTGACGGCCTCTCAATGCCTCTCGTAATTTTGAGTGGTCTCGTCACGACCCTGGCAATCCTCGCCTCTTGGAATATTTCGACAAAGCCCCGCCTGTATTACTTTTTGCTGCTACTGATGTATAGCGCACAGGTTGGGGTTTTCCTTTGCCAAGATATCCTGCTGTTCTTCCTGATGTGGGAGATCGAGTTGGTGCCTGTTTACTTACTCATTTCTATCTGGGGTGGTAAGAAGCGTCGCTACGCCGCAACCAAGTTTATTCTCTACACGGCGATCGGCTCTATCTTCATCCTGGTATCCGCTCTGGCAATGGCTTTCTACGGCGACACTGTTAGCTTTAACTTCACTGACCTCGCCCTCAAAGACTATTCTTTGCCTTTCCAATTATTTGCTTACGCTGGTTTGATTGTGGCTTTTGGCGTCAAGCTGCCGATCTTCCCATTCCACACTTGGTTACCCGATGCCCACAGTGAAGCGCCTGCTGCAGTCTCTATGATTCTGGCTGGCGTGTTGCTGAAAATGGCTGGTTACGGCATCTTGCGCATGAACATCGAGATGCTGCCCGACGCTCACGTTTTTGTTGCGCCTTTCTTGGCCATCCTGGGTGTGGTGAACATTGTCTATGCTTCGTTGAATGCATTTGGTCAAGACAATCTGAAACGCCGGATGGCCTACTCTTCCATCGCTCATATGGGTTTTGTGCTCATCGGTTTTGCAGCCTTCACTACGGTTGGTATCAGTGGTGCAGTCTTGCAAATGATTTCTCACGGTCTCATTGCCGCTGTGATGTTCTTCCTGTCAGGTGTGACTTACGAGCGTACTCACACGCTTGATATGAATGAATTAGGAGGCATGGCTCGAAAGATGCCCGCGGCCTTCGCCTTTTTCACAGCTGCAGCTATGGCTTCCCTGGCTCTGCCCGGGATGAGTGGCTTCGTCAGTGAGATTGCCGTCTTCTTGGGGATGGCCACAAGCGATGCTTACACGCTGACCTTTAAGATCAGCATCATTGTTCTTGCGGCTATCGGAGTATTGCTCTCCCCCATCTACCTACTCACCATGTTGCGCCGCATCTTCTACGGCAACACAGGTGAAGTAGTTGAGAAAACTCCGTTGATGCTGGATATTCGTCCTCGTGAATCTTTCATCGCGGCTTGCCTGCTAGTACCCGTCATTGGTATCGGTCTTTATCCCAAGCTGGCGACTCAGACCTATGATGCGAAGACAGTTGCGGTATTAGACCGAGTGCAGGACACAATGATGCTGGTTGCTGATCAGCCCAGCCAGCCAATGTTCAGCGCGATCGCATCGCCTGAGCGCACGGCCTCTTTGGTGGCTCCGACGATTATCGAGTAAGGTTCGATACGGCTAATTCACTGAATCTAATGCGGATGCGGCGTAGCAATGCTACGCCGCTTTTTGTTGGCAGGATGTCAAACAGCGATCGCTCTACAACCAAACCGATCAAACTTGGAGAACCCTCACTTACATGGCTTTGGGGGCTTTGCCATAAGCTTGCCAAGCCAAGTCGATCAGTCCCGTCATAATTGCGACTGCCAATACAGGGTTACCCTTTTGGCCATTGATGCTGATGTGAGGCACCATAGTGTCTTGAAGTCGACCTTTCAGCACATCGACATCTAAGAAGCCTGCTGGAGTGGCAATAATCAACGCCGGTCTAACTTGATTGTTTTCAACCAAGTCAACCAACGATTCCAGTGCCGTTTGAGATTCGCCGACAATAAAAATGCCTTCGGGATAGCGCTGAGCAAGGGTTTCTATGCCCCAAGCTGTTTTACTCTTGCCCTTTTGTGGCCGGGTGAGCGCATCCATGCTGCAATAAACCGGATTCACAAAAGTTTCTTGTATTGGGGGGGCAATGCCGACCTGCACCATCGGGACATCGACCACAATCGTGGTGCGCGCCGCTAATGCTGCTGCGCCAGAGGTCAGAGCATGTTCTGAGAAACGAATCAGCGATGCGAACTCAAAATCGGCAGTGGCGTAAATCACGCGGCGCACGAGTTCATATTCCGACGGAGTAAACATGTGGTCGCCGATTGTGCGATCAATCACTCTCAAACTTTGGGCGTCACTCACATGCCATTCCATCGCTTACTCCCAGCGTTATGCTGCCAGCTTGTGCCTCTAGTATAGGGGCTCGTGAAAAGGCGTAATCGCTCTAGATGTAAGTCTTTTCAGAGGCCATCTGAAGCCAGAGCAAGGATGCAAAGTCAAGGTTCAAAAGTGAGCGCGTAGCCACTGCTCCACATCAGCCAGTACAACGTTAGGAATTTCCCATGGGAACAGGTGCGCCGTATAGGGATACTGCTTGAAGATGCTGCGAGGCAGATGTTGAGCTGTTTCTCGACTAGCTTGAGCTGTAATATGCCGATCGCACTCGCCGCACAAGACCAACGCTGGCACAGTTATTTGTTCTAACTCAGGCAGGCGATCGTAACCAGCTCGCAAAGCTTGATTGAGAGCTTGTTGAGCGCCCCTAGAGGTTTGTAAAAAGGCTGGCAGTGCTTCGTCAGCCAGTCGTTGATAAGCCTGGGGCGTATGTTGCTGAATCAGATAACGGTAAAGCGATCGCTGGCCAAAAGTGTCGATATTCCATTGCCAACCAGGCGCAGCTTTGTTG
>CAZFWL010000546.1:0-3280 GCA_964522775.1 uncultured Halomicronema sp. | reverse complement strand
AACGTGCGACCGCGATCGCTAATCAGCTGATGTAAATCAATCCAAGGCCAATTGCGCTCGGATGGTACTTGCTGACCCAAAATCGTGGTCATGCGATCGGCAATATCGGCCACAGTATTGCGCAACTGATGGGTCACAGTCTGCCCCTGATCATCCAGCGATTGTCCCTCTAACAAGGATAAATAGAGATTCACTAACCCCAAAGACTGACGAACTTGGTGCTCGACACTCCCCAACACCGCCTCTAGCTCTGCTGTTTTTACCTGAAATGAATGTTGCTGTTGCCAAACTTGCAGATGATTCGAGATCGCCTGGGCCAGCGCTTGCAAATGATGCGTGTCTGGCAGACTCAAGCCAGCTTCTGCAACGACAAATAAATGATTATTTTGGTTTAAACCCGGCAAGGCAAATGGATAAAGCCATAAAGCTGCACTTTCACTGTCAGACTGCAATTGCCAGGGGCGCAAATCCGGCGTTGCCAACACTTCTTCGATGGTGCTTTCCAATTGTTTTAAGGAATTAGCCACCTGTGGAGATTGCCGTTCGGCCACCTGACTCAATATTCGATATTGCTTGGCCAATGGATCATAAAAATGGACTAAGTAACCCTGAATAGATGGCATCGCCAGAGCTGACGACAATAGACAATGTAGCGAGTCTTGAACATCGACAGGCCGACTAGAAACTGATGCAGACGTCATATTTGTCATCGCTTACCAAAAATCGCTACATCGAGCAAAACAGTCGCTATTCATCGCTAAGCCCTCTAAATCGAAAGCATTAACAATTGCGATCTCAAAACCTAGTCATTGCATTTCATTGAAAATATCAATTCAAAATCAAGAGCCCAAGAATATCTTGTACGCACAAAAATTAAGGAATTCTAACGATTTCTTCGATAAAACTAATCCTCAAGCGTCACCTCTAACTCTCATCAAAAATCTTCTGGGAATCCGTAAAAACACTCAGTAGATAGAGCTATCTACTTAAGAATAAACTGATACGGCCTGTAGATTTAATTCTTTGCTTAGCGTATCAAACTCAATCTAGCGAGTTCGACATTTCCTGATTCGGCTTAGAGAAAATTTGCGTATAGGTAATTTATAGTCACAAAAATTTATGCTATATATCTTCAATTTCACTAGCGTTTGATCGCTAAAACAAGGCCACTAATCTTTCCTGATAACAGCCCAAAAGCTGTTCAAGGCGGTCTGATGATGGGTGCCACCTGAACCTTTTCATATCAAAGATATTTTGAGATGTCTGGCCAAACTTTCGACTAAGGTCTAACTCGCAACTCTTTCTATACGGCTTCAATAGATTTGTTCATTCTGTCTGGCTTGTCACCTTGGGTTATCGAATGATTCCAGCGGTGTCGCAAACTTTGGCTCGCATTTTGGCCAGTCAGACCTCGCTAGAAACTGTGCAACAGGTAAGTTTTGACCGTCCGCAGCGTGATCAAACGCAACCAGTGGGCGTCAATCTCTATGCCTATGACGTCCGTCAAACAGGAGCTAGGGCTGATCTGGCAGCTGCCGAGCCAACGTCGACGATCGCAAATTGGGACGCAGTTCCTCCGGTCTCTGAGCAAATTGAGATCTCATTTCTCGTGGTGGCACGAGATTGGACTCGGCTGGGCGAGCAGCAACTGTTAGCCGAGGCGATCGCCTACTTTGCTCGCCATTCGGAAATTCCAGAAGACCGTCTGGTCCCGGCATTGCAGGGCTACGACAGCATTGCGATCGCCATTGTTCAGCCGCACGATGTGGTCGCCCTATGGCGGGCTCTTGAAGTCCCGCTCCAGCCAGCGCTTTATCTCAAAGTGACCATACCCACCCACGAGTTGACCGAGCGGGTGCCGTCAGCATCATTGCCCACCTAGGCACCCACCAGCCATTCATCACCTAAGGAGCTGTTCCCAATCCATCCCCATATCGCCTTTTTGTACCGCTGAAGAGTTTCCGTTGCCAACACTTTAAGGAGAGGCTTGAACCATGCCCAGACTCGATTATTTTGCCCCCGGCGTGTATATCGAAGAAGTCAATCGGGGGAGTCGCCCTATTGAAGGGGTGCCTACCGCCGTTGCCGGGTTCGTCGGCTTTACCGAAGACATTCGCGGCGGGGCGGCCCCGCTCAAGCCGATGATGGTCACCAATTGGGATCAGTATCTGGAATATTTTGGCAAGCCCAACTCTGACGGGTTTACTGACTTCAACGCCTATACGCCCTTCGCCGTGTATGGCTGGTTTTTGAATGGGGGCGGGCGTTGCTATGTGGCCAGTGTGGGGACTCAACTGCCGGGGGCCAATGGGGATACGCCGACCGCGTCACCAACCCAAATCATGAACCGTCGCCGCCGCCCCACGCTCAGTTTCTCGCGCAAAGCAGGAGCCAGTGCCGCGAGTGAAGAAGCGGGCGGCAGTCTCGTCACCGCTGCCAATGGTGCCCCTCCCTCCATCTCCGTTCGGGTCAGTGATAGCACCCCGAAAGCCAGCGATGGTGACGATCTACCACCAGATACCGGCGAATACTTTACCGTTGCCATCATGGACGGCGACACGGTGTTGGAAAGCTACGAGCACCTCAGCATGGATGCCAACGTGGAGACGGCTGTGGGTGATTATGTCGTCACGGCGTTGGCTGACTCCGAACTCTTAGAGGTGGCGGACATTGCCCAGGCTGGCAGTCCGTTGGCGCGGCGGCCGAGCAATGGCTATTGCGAAGTGAGCCCGCCGCCATTTATCCCCAGTCCCCGTACGTTCTCGCGGGATGTGGAGGGGGTGCGAGACGATCGCACCGGCGTCCAGGGCTTGCTCGAAATTGACGAAATCACCATCATGGCTTGCCCCGACCTGATGCGGGCCTATGAAGCAGGTCTGATGAACCTCGATCAAGTGCATGGCGTCATGGACTTGATGGTCAGTAACTGTGAGGGGGCGGCGTCGGGTGATATTCCTAATCCTCCCAACCGCATGGTGGTGTTGGACCCCCCGCCCAATCGCTACAAGCCGCAGGATGTGAGCAATTGGCTAGCTGAAGAATTCAATCGGCGATCGCAGTTTGCAGCCCTCTACTATCCGTGGATTAAGGTGGCGAATCCCCGCGACAACGGTCGTCCCATTTCGATTCCCCCCTGCGGCTACATGATGGGCGTATGGGCCCGCACGGATGAGACTCGCGGCGTTTACAAAGCGCCTGCCAACGAAGTACCGCGCGGCGTGTTGGGTCTCGCCTATGACTGCAACTTCCGCGAACAAGAGTTGCTCAATCCCCAAGGCAT
>CAZFWL010000545.1:0-3280 GCA_964522775.1 uncultured Halomicronema sp. | reverse complement strand
TCGTGGATCCTGACTTTACCCCAGGGGTAGAACCCGAAGACCGCGATCGCTCAGAACTGGCCTATAATCTTTTGCCGAATCAGGGCAACCATCAGGAAATCTATCGGTTGCGGATCGAAGTGTGCGATCACCAATATCAAGCCAGCGTTGCGGCTTTTCAACAAGGAAACTGGCAACCAGTGGGCGCACCGCTCAGCATTGCCCCTGAAGAATGGCGCTTTGTCGCCGGACATGATGCCAACGGCTATCTTTACACCACCGAAAATCCCGTCACCTTTGAAGCGATTAGCTTGCTGCTGCGACATGAACCGACCCACGATGGATTCACTCAGATTGACGCCGTCGCTCTGACTCAAGCGCCTCGCACCGCCAGCTGTTCAGCCTCCGCAGACTAAAGCCGCCAGCAGACTAACCCGTCAATCAGACGGCATTATCCGCAGTGACGAGCAATTCAGGGCAGCGATCGCAATCAACCCAAAGAATCACCCGGCCAAATCAAAGCGCTTCCAAAACCGCTACTTTATGTGCCCAAAACCGGCCATCAACCGAACCCTTTAATTCACCCAGAATGACTGCAACAAATTAAAATAAAGTCATAACGACTTCGCTTTTGCGTGGAGGTTCTCGATGGTTAAGTTAGTTGGTATTGCTGGTAGTTTGCGCACTGAGTCGCATAGTCATCAAGCCCTCGCGATCGCCACTCGCAAGGCCCAAGAATTAGGTGCAGAGGTCACTGTACTCGACTTGCGCGAAATGACACTGCCCTTTTGCAATGGCGGCGACTATGGCGACTATCCGGATGTGGCCGTACTCCAGCAAACCGTCAAAGATGCGGACGGGCTAATTTTAGTGACGCCGGAATATCACGGCAGCGTTAGCGGTGTGCTGAAAAATGCGCTGGATTTGATGAGTTTTGAGCAGTTGGATGGCAAGGTAGTTGGCGCTATTAGCGTCTTGGGCGGACAGGCCAACAGCAATGCTTTGAACGATTTGCGCACGATTGCTCGTTGGGTGCACGCTTGGGTCATTCCTGAACAGGTGGCGATCGGGCAAGCTTGGCAAGCGTTTGATGAGCAGGGCAAATTGGTCGATGAGAAATTAGCCGAGCGGCTCGACAAGTTTGTTGAAAGCTTGGTCACCCATACCCAAAAGCTGCAGCCATCATCAGTCGGTTAACCAGATGACGAGAAGCGCGCTGCGATCGGTGCCGTAACTCGTTGGGCAAGGTACCAGTGCTATCCAACGAGTTGCTCAAAGGTCAAATTTGTTGAAGGGATCATCATCGACGGCAACCTTGAGCCTACGAATTTGGTCAATCCGTCGTACACTTGCCAAAGCATCGGCGGCTAATATCGATTTTCCGACAGCATGATTGATCTCAAGCAAGCCAACCAAGCGCTAGAGACTGACCTGACACGCAAAGATGCCACCCAAATCGTAACTTGGGCTCAGGAAACCTTTGGCACCGGGCTGATTATGAGTACCAGTTTTGGCATTCAGTCAGCGGTTATGCTGCATTTAGTCACCCAAGTGGTACCAAAAATCCCCGTGGTGTGGGTGGATACAGGCTACCTGCCGGTCGAGACCTATCAGTTCGCAGAGGCCCTCACCCAGCGCCTTCAGCTCAATTTACAGGTGTATCAATCACCCATCAGTCCGGCTCGCATGGAAGCGCTATACGGCAAGCTGTGGGCAAGTCAGGACGTGGAAGCTTTCAATAAATATGACTACATGCGCAAAGTCGAGCCCATGCAGCGGGCCTTGCGCGAATTGGGGGCAACGGCCTGGCTGGCAGGGTTACGGGCCGCCCAAACCGATCATCGTAAAACGCTTGACGTGGTCACTCACCAGCGCGATATCTATAAGATCTCGCCCATTTTGAACTGGCACGCTAGGGATGTGTATAAGTATTTGCAGGCCTACGATCTGCCTTACCATCCGCTCTTCGAAAAAGGGTACGTTTCAGTGGGTGACTGGCATTCGAGTCGTCCCCTCTCGGCTGATGATGAGAGCGATCGCGACACTCGCTTTCGCGGCATGAAGCAAGAATGTGGCCTGCACCTGCCCCAGACGCCTGGTGAAGCTGAAAGTCTGGATTCCAGTTCTCTTTAGACTGGCACCATCAGCGCCGAAGCGCATGGCTATCAAAGCAATCGCTAAATCAGTCTGAAATTCTGACTCTCAAAAGAGGCTCATGCGGCTACAAACTGCGGCAAGAGTTGACGTAAAGCACCTCATTTTAGGTCGGGTATTGGGTAAGATTTTTCGTCTGTTGATGCTCACCTAAATCTTTCCAGGTTGGCTGGGGTAGCTGAAGCAAAGACATTTGTAAGGTTGACACCAAAGTCTTTTCGGAGCATTGAAATATCGGACACTGAGCGATTTTGCCGGTTTGCAAAAAAGTGATTTAGCGGCTCCTGCAACAGTCTTTTAAGGAAAAAAACGCTTACCAATTCCAGTGTTACGATTGAGGGCGACACAAAAGAGAAACAAAAAACGAAAGGATAAGTAATCCATGCAAGAAGTTGACAAGTCAATATCCTTCGATGGCCGGGATATCCGACTTAAAGTAGGTTTGCTAGCCCCTCAAGCAGGCGGCTCCGTATTGATCGAGTCAGGCGAAACTTCAGTCCTAGTGACCGCGACTCGCTCATCTGGTCGAGAGGGGATTGATTTCCTCCCATTACTCGTTGATTACGAAGAAAGACTCTATGCTGCCGGTCGCATTCCCGGTGGTTTTTTGCGCCGTGAAGGCCGTCCCCCCGAACGAGCCACCTTGGTGAGCCGATTGATCGATCGCCCCATGCGTCCTCTCTTTCCGGGTTGGATGCGGGATGATATTCAAATTGTGGCAAGCACGCTTTCGATGGACGAGCAGGTACCCCCGGATGTGCTGGCGGCAACTGGAGCCTCTATTGCTACTCTACTCGCCAAAATTCCTTTCAACGGTCCCATGGCAACGGTGCGGGTCGGTCTGATCGGCGACGATTTCATCATCAACCCCACGTATGAAGAAATTGAAAAAGGTGATCTCGACTTGATTGTGGCGGGTTCGCCTGACGGCGTAATCATGGTGGAGGCGGGTGCGAACCAGCTGCCGGAACAGGATGTTGTTGAAGCGATCGACTTTGGCTACGAAGTCGTCCAAGACTTAATCAAGGCTCAAAACGATTTGATTGCCGAGCTGGGCATTGAGCGAGTGATCGCGACCCCACCTGAAACCGATCCGACGTTAGAGCAGTTTTTGACCGAGCGGGCCACTCAACCCATCAAAAGTATT
>CAZFWL010000544.1:0-3281 GCA_964522775.1 uncultured Halomicronema sp. | reverse complement strand
TGACTCTTTAAGAGAGCGAAGTGGTGATCGTCATCTAAACGTTGGAGTCCGCCGGGTTGAGCAACCGCAAATCAGAATTGCTCATCAGGCTAAGACTCCTGTCTAAACTGACAACTCGATACCCAATTGACTCCTCCACTCCTCTGTTAGTCGGCCTCGAGAAGCCGATCACATCCACCTAACAGATAGCGAAACCGGGCTTTATGGCGATTTTTTCGGTCCTGATTGAGGCTTGAGCAACGTGATCAGTGAGTGAGGCTATTGGGGTAGCCGTTCCTTGCAGCCATCTCCCAAATCACTAAACCCACTCTGAGCAATTCACGGGGGTCGACATCACCCGACCACTACCTCGATAAGCCATAGAGGGCTGTGTAGCAGCAGGCGATCGCCCACTGCCACGATGCGCTATCAGCTCTTCAGGATTTTGATGCACGCGTCCAGTCCCGCGATACTCGGGGGTAATTGTGGGGAAAAATTGGGTCGGCACTTGGGTAACAACTCGCCCGCTGCCACGGTGACTTTCGGGCGATTGCGGATTTTTTTCAGCTTGTGGAACATTGAAATTAGGAGAAAAACTTACCGCACCCAAACAGCCTAAAGTTACAGCTGCCAGGCAAAAATGCGGCATTTTAATAAAAGCAAACATAGTTGAGAGAACCCTCCATGGCTTATGTTCCATGTTTCAGAGGGGAGGGTGAGCCTTCAGGAAAAAAGCCTGCGTAAATTTCCTGAATTCGAATCAAGCAAGGGTTATTTCTCGGGCTAACACCCATCCAGCATGATGATTAAGAGTGCCTCGCACTGTCACTGGACAAGGCTCTGTGAGCTGCTGACAAAGGTCATTCACAGCAGGATCCAGGGTCACTAGGGCTAGCTGACAACCGTCATTCAAATGCAGCTTTGCCGACCATTTTTCGCCTATTGAGGCAAGTACTAGCGTGCCTTGATAATTATTTTCTGTAGCATTATCTAAGGTCGAATTAACAACTGACTGTTGTTTCAAAAAACCAGTAGATTCTTGATCAGAAAATGCTTTTGGATTAGCTTTAACAGCTAGCTGACGCGATCGCCATTCAGGATGTTCCGGCACATTGTTAATTAGAGGAACGATTGCGGCCGGGGCAGTCGTTTCATTCAGTAACGCTGTTTGCAAAGACGCCACCGACAGGTCACGAGGTTCACAAGCCTGCTCAATACAAAGGGCAGCAGCCATTCCCGCAGCTTGCCCCAAGCCCAGTACCACAGGCTGTAGCCGGGTAGCCCCATTGGCAATATGCGAAACAGAGATATTTTTTTCGCAGGTCAAGAAACCGTCAACCGCAGCGGGAACTAACGCCTCATAGGGAATCGCGAACGGAGTCCCCGTCCAGCGTCCACCCCAGTGCATGGCTTTCGGGGCCAGCGGCATGTCAAAGCCGGGATAATGATGATCGTTGGGATAGTTACCGATCGCGATCGCACTCATTTCTCCTCGCTCATTAATTGGTAGTGCCGCGGCTCGCTGGTCCGGCAGCGGTAAAATATCGTGCTCAGTGACTGTCGTGAGACCGACCAACCGGCGACTTTCCCGGTAGTAAGGCATCAGAGCAAAGGCTCCGCCGCCGAGTTGTCCGGGAAGTGTTGGAAAGGCCTCAGTCGCGAGGCCATATCTTGGCCCTAATTGCGTTTGAATGAAATGAGCAAAATTCTGGCTGTGGGCGATCGCTTCCTCCGCCCAGGCTTGCCAAGCCGTTTCTCCCTGTATTAGCCGTTCAAGAGCATGTCCGTAGTCATTGCCCTGGGTCGGCCAGTTCAACATGAACTGGTTGCCAGGCAGTCGGCCATAGTTCATGAATGCCTCAGCACCACACCCCTCCCATGCACCGTCAAATTGACTGGCAGCATAGCGATCGGCAGGGGGAATTTCGGGGGCTTCTTGCTCTGGCCCAAAATCCTTGAGCAGCACCACCCATGTGGGCGACTGCACCGGATAAGTCTGCATGATGGGCAATAGAGGCTCCACTGAGTCAGTCAACGAGCGCGGCGCACTCGGCTCATTAAATTGAGTCTGCGATTCCCAGCCCCAGCGATAAGGCACCTCTCCCAGAGCCAGCAGGTCACCTAATTCGGTACCGTCGAGGGTGATTTGAGCCCGAATGGTGCAGTCATCCAAGCGCACCCCCACAACGCGATCGCCCTCCCGCAATACGGCTTGTGGCTTTTGACCGACAATCCACTTCAAGTTCGGTAAAGCACCCACCCAGTCGGCAAAAATAGCGGCACCGACTTTGGGCTCATAGGTAAAAAAACTAACCCAAGCATTATCTAAACCATCCGGTTGCCGCTGCTGCAGAGCTCTGAGAAACGCGCCCCACAGCCCCGTCTGCCAGGCCAGCAATTCATTCCCATCAGGAGCAGCGACACCAGCTGCCGTCAACATGCCCCCTAACCAGGGCAATTCGCTGACCAATATTGTGCTCGCCCCGCGTCGTGCCGATTGAATAGCCGCAGCAGTGCCCCCAGCACCACCGCCCACCACCAAGACATCAGTTGTCAGCGTTTCTACAACCATGACAGATCCCGGAAATTGAGCTATACCAACGAATTTTGTCGGCATTTGCTCACCTTACCGGATGGGCCAGCGAGGCGATCGCTCAATGCCTAGCCCTTATCTACATCCCAGTTTCAACAAGCCCGCCTTATCAATCAGTTCAGAACATCAGGATGGTCAATGGGCATATTTTTTGGCCGCTACTGCGATTCTATGTATAAACTTAAGAATATGATTAAGGGCAAAAGCATAGATTTCTCTCTTGTGTTGATTGATTTTCTTTCATCCTAGCGACGTCATCTGGATTGCTGAGGCATGGCTAACGTGGGTAGCTAGCCCTAACAAGTCTTTCACTCACAGGTAGGCGTCAAGGAAACACCGTAAAACCCTAAACAGCATGGAACTGAAACCATGAAGAAGTTTGACTCATCCAAATTACGCACCAGCATCAATAACACCAGTGAAGGCTGGCTAGTGCAGATATATAGCCGCGATCGCCGCTTACTGTGTGTGCTCGAAGCGTCCCACGCCTGGACTTTTATTCTGGGCTGTGGAGCTGGCTTGCTCTTGGGAATCGGTTGGTTCAACTTAGCGAGTTCTACCCCAGCAACGACTTATGTGCCATCTCCCCCTCATCCCAAAATGATGATTGACTAGGGCTGAGCGCCGAGCCCCAACTTTAAAGCTCGAAGCGGCACTGTTTGTAGTCTTCGGGGAATTAACAAAGCCACTTTTTCATGACCTCTGCCAT
>CAZFWL010000543.1:0-3286 GCA_964522775.1 uncultured Halomicronema sp. | reverse complement strand
GCGAGAATCCTCCCGCAGTTTGGCTTCAGCCCAGGTGCGACCAATAAAGACCAGCTCGTTCTTGCGGGTTTCATTCGCCGTCCAGGGACGGTCAGCCCGACCATCAAACAGCATGTGCACCCCCTGGAACACAAACCGCTGATCTTCATCGTGAATATATAGATAACGATAATCGTTCCCAGCTTAATGCAAACAAAACTGAGCCAGTTGCTTCAGGTAGTTTTCTTAATCGTCAATCCCCTCAATAAAGTGAGGGACGTCCGCCATGCCTTACTGGCGCAGCCAAGTGGCAACATCCTTGGCAAAGTAGGTCAAAATCACATCGGCCCCGGCGCGTTTGAGACCAGTCAGGGTTTCCATCACCACCGCCTGCTCATCGATCCAACCCCGTTGAGCTGCCGCTTTGACCATGGCATATTCGCCGCTGACGTTGTAGGCCGCTACGGGCAGGGTGGTGTGTTGCCGGATACGCTGGATGATATCCATGTAGGCCAGGGCCGGTTTCACCATCACGATGTCGGCGCCCTCTTCAATATCTAGGGCCACTTCCTTCAGGGCTTCCTGAGCATTGGCCGCATCCATCTGATAGGTCTTTTTGTCGCCAAACTGGGGGGCCGAGTCCAGTGCATCGCGAAAAGGCCCGTAGTAAGCGGATGCATACTTGGCGGAATAGGCGAGAATGCCCACATTAATCCAGCCTTCTGCATCCAGGGCGCATCGGATGGCGCCCACCCGACCATCCATCATGTCCGAAGGAGAGACGAAATCGGCTCCGGCTTCGGCGTGGCAGAGGGCTTGCTTCACCAGCACCGCGACGGTTTCGTCATTGAGGATTTCGCCGTTTTCCACGATGCCGTCGTGCCCCGCACTGCTGTAGGGGTCCAGGGCCACATCGGTAAACACCAGCAAATTGGGCATGGCTTGCTTGATCGCTCGTACCGCCCGGGGCACCAGCCCCGCCGGGTTGTAACTTTCGGTGCCCGCATTGTCTTTAAGATCAGGGGCAATCAGCGGAAATAGGGCAATCCCGGGAATGCCTAACGCATAGACAGCAGCCACCTCTTCCAAAAGCAAATCCAGGGTATAGCGGTAGCACCCTGGCATCGACGGAATCGCTTCTTTCTGTCCCGTTCCAGCCATGACGAACACGGGATAAATCAGATCGTTGGTAGTGAACTGGTGTTCGCGCACCATCCGTCGCAGTCCCTCGGTGCGTCGCAAGCGGCGAGGACGACGGCGCATTTCCGGTGCAGTGGAGGTGACGGTTTCGGCGGTGGATTGAGCGGTGGGAGCGATTTCAGTAGACGTCATGGCGTGAGGAAAAAGCAAGAATGATAATCATTCTCTAATCTACTGTTCAGTCGGTTCATTAAAATCACATCACAGGAATTCTTTACGCAGTTGTTCTGAGCAGGAGCGATCGCCGCCAACGTCATTGCTCCGCCAAACAGCGATTGATGTTTAAGGAGTGGCAGGTAAAAATCGTGGTGTTCGTAGTCTTGAGAGTCCAGACACAAGCCAAACCAGACTCATTGCTGTGCCACATCTTTACTAGGGTTGTGAGCACTGTCTAAGATACTGTCACTATGACGGCCAACTACGTCCCCCAACGCAGGGCGATCGTTCCACAAAATGACAACTCCAGCTTCTGATATCAGTGCTACTCCACCGATATTGAACGAGCCCAGTTCAGCCCAGCCAATAGAAAATCACATTCCTGAATTGGATGGCTTAAGAGCGATCGCGATTCTAATTGTTGTGCTTTCCCATACCGGGGTCTGGCCATTTCCTGGGCACGGAGCTGCTGGCGTATGGATCTTTTTTGCCCTCAGCGGCTATCTCCTCACGCGGCAAATTCTCGTCAGGGAATTTTGGCATCCTCGTTTGATTATGGCTTTTTACATCAAACGATTTTTTAGGATTATTCCCTCTTTTATTTTCGTTATCTTTTTCTCAATGGTCGTCTTCAGAGATGACTTCGATAGTTTTCTTCTAAGTGTCACTTTTCGCTTTACTGACACTGGCAATTATCTATGGGCCGTCAGACAAGAGTTGCTTTTCTATATAGTCTTACCCATTATTTTAGTACCCCTAGCTTTAAGGAAAGCTAATCTAGGCAAAGTATTGACTGTATTCCTGATTGCTTATCTTTTAGCTTCAGGTCTAATTGCTACAACGACATCTGGGTTGCCAGTTTCATTCCGAATCACTCGTTACGTTTCCGTTTTTCTATTTGGCATTCTGACTGCTTTGTTAATGACAGAGAGTTTTTATGTCTTCAGGGATAAGCAAAGCTATCGAGCATTGAATTTCATTTCAGCATTTTTGCTACTTTTCTTCTGCTGTTTCAACCGAGATATTGCTTCTCTGCTATTAGGGGCAGACTCTCCCATGGTGACAAACTATGCTTGGGAAAAAATAGAACTCTTTGGCGTGATGTCATGTGCCATCATCGCCTTGTCTCACCACTTTAAGTTTGATGGTGAAAAAGAGCTGTGGTTATTGATCCTATTGAAAACTAAATTTCTCAGATCCATTGGTAAATATAGTTATGGCATCTATCTCATCCATATGCCGTTGATTCCCGTCTTCATTCAGTGGACTCAAAAAATAGCTTTTCTCAATGCCTCTGCCGGGGGTGACTCATCTCTACAATTGGGCAAATTGTTAACACCCGTGATCGTTTTTAGCCTGACTTTCCTATCTTCGACATTGCTTGCTGTATTGCTTCACGCCTTTATTGAACAGCCGGGCGTGAGAGTTGGCAGATTGATGATTGCAAGATTAGGTCTGAAATAGCTTTCAGTAAGCCTTAAGGCCCTAAGAGCTCCAAGCAACTGAACTTTGATGTTGAACGACTGCTTCCTTAATAGGGCCTGGGCAAGACCAACTTGCTGAAGAAAGAAGCCTCATTTCCAGCAAGTGCTTGGAAGTTTGCTCGCGAGGACAAGGCCTTAAATGGAACAGGTCAGCTCGCGGGTTTGCTGGCTGAATAGCAGGTTTTCCCGATAATCGACCGGACAGTCGATTACTGTCGGCACGTCTTGCTCTAAGGCTTCTTTGAGGGTCGGCATGAGATCTTCTGCGGACTCTACCCGGTATCCTTTCAGGCGCATGGATTCGGCAAATTTCACAAAGTCGGGATTCGTGAAATGGACAAAGTTGGATTCGCCGTAGTGGTTGTGCTGTTTCCACTCGATGAGACCATAGCCGCCATCGTTGAAGATGATCGTGACGAACGCCGTGCCTAACCGCAGGGCGGTTTCCAGTTCCTGGCAATTCATCA
>CAZFWL010000542.1:0-3295 GCA_964522775.1 uncultured Halomicronema sp. | reverse complement strand
ACTGGCCCCCCCGTCCAAGAGGCGACAATCTCGGCAATGTCATCATCGCTGACAACAGGCTGGGCCACAGGCGGAGCCTCTGCCGCCTCTGGTTGGGGGCCTTGAATCTGGGTCAGGAGCTCATGCTTCCGGTGGCGTAATTCCTGAGCCTGAGCAAATTCTTGAGACCGCACTGCAACTTGTAAGTCGCTGACGACTTGGCGCAGCTCTTGCTTAACCTCTGGCGAAGGATAACTGATTTGATGGCGCAGCTTAATGCGTGAACCAGCCTCGTCAATGAGATCGATCGCTTTGTCTGGCAAATGGCGATCGCTGATGTAGCGATCAGACAATTCAGCGGCAGCTTTTAGAGCCTCGTCAGAAATCAGAACATTATGAAACTGCTCGTAACGACTACGGATACCCTGAAGAATTTCAATGGTGTCGAGTACCGATGGGGGTTCAACCATAATCGGTTGAAAGCGTCGCTCTAGCGCTGCATCTTTCTCGATATGTTGCCGGTATTCGTCGAGGGTAGTCGCCCCAATACACTGCATTTCGCCTCGAGCCAAGGCGGGCTTGAGCATATTGGCGGCATCCATGCCCCCTTCTAAAGACCCGGCTCCGACAAGTGTATGGATTTCGTCAATCACTAAAATGATGTCGTCATCATTACGCACTTCATCCAACAGCTGGGTCAGGCGTTCCTCAAAGTCGCCTCGGAAGCGCGTGCCCGATACGAGCAACCCCATATCGATGGCATGGACTTTTTTGCCCAGCAACGCCTCGGGGACATCTTGATTTACGATGCGTTGAGCCAAGCCTTCAGCGATCGCGGTTTTACCAACACCTGGCTCACCGACCAGAACCGGATTGTTCTTGGTGCGACGGCCCAGAATCTGTACAACACGTTCAATCTCTTTGGCGCGACCCACGACCGGATCAAGTAGCCCCTCAGCAGCTTTGAGGGTAAGGTCAGTGCTGAATTCTTCGAGCACATTACTCTTGCTACGACGGCGATCGCTAGTCCGCGCTTTGCGACCACCGGCGGGAATCGCCGCCGCTTCCCCCAACTCCTTAATCAGTCGAGTGCGCACTTTGCTGGGGGAAACCCCTAAGTTTTCCATGACTCGATAAGCCACACTTTCGCGACTTTGAGTCAAGCTCAAGAGCAAGTGCTCTGGTTCAATGTAGGACGCATCTAACTTTCGAGCTTCTTGAAAAGCGCTCTCAAAAACCTGTTTAACCTTGGGCGTGAACGGCACTTCAGAAGGGGGATTACCGCTACCGCGCCCGATGATGGCTTCGACCTCAGTCCGAGCGTCAGTCAGGTTAATGCCAAACTCGGTTAAAACTGCTGCTGCCAGGCTGGAATTCTCTCTCAGCAGCCCCAAGAGCAATTGCTCAGTGCCGACAAAGTTGTGCTGCAATCGACGGGCCTCTTCTTGGGCCTTCATGATGACGGCGATCGCAGTGTTGGTGAAGTGCTCAAACATAGCCCCGTTTTGGTTCTGGTGTGCAAGGAAGACAGACTTCCCTAAGTTGGTTGCTCTGGCGATAAGGTGACTGCCGTCTCTGGAGACTGCACTACCTCTGTAAAGAAACTGTACAAAGAAACTTTACTCAACGGCAGTAGGGAGAGCCGAATAAAACTCGTGCCGCCTCTCAAACCTTTTCAGGAAAGGAAAAACCGAGAAGATAAAACTTCTGCGAATACTCTCCAGGCAGAGGCTAAACTTAGAGCTTATTTACATAATTTAACAAATTATGCCCCGAAATGGATGCTTTTTGAAACAAATGGAGATACGATCCCATCCTGAAAATGTGATGTCCAATTCGCAAAGTTACGAGGTTTTGATGTTCCGACCGACTCATTGGCTAGTTTCTCGCTCTCGCAGAGTGCCCGTTGTTGTGCAGAGGCGGGGAGATCGATCGTTGGCGTTTACTGAGAGTGAATGGGGAAAAACGGAAACTCCGGCGTTCGAACTGCACGCCAGAATGGGTATGCACTGCAAAGGTGTGCAGGTTTTGGGTTATTCTCTGGAGCCGATGTCCGTTGGAGCGAAAGAAACCGTCGAAGCCTAAAGGCAGCAATTTATTCTCCAAATCAGACGGTAACTTTGCTTTTAGTTGTCGTTGGCGCCAACAGCAATCAGCGATTTAGGACTGAATAACGTCAAGACGAGCGCCGCCCATGATCGGCAGCGCTCGTCTTGTTTTTAGGATGCAAGTTATGCAACGCCGATCTGCTAGCGGCTACTACAGATCTGCAGCACTTCTTGATCGGTTTCTGTGAGATCGGCTAAACGATAAAAGCCGGTAGGAACCCATTGGCTTGCGGCAGCGTTAGCTGAGGCAACGGTCGTGGCATTTTCTAACGTCATCGCGAAAGGATGCTCTGTCTGCGCATAACTATCGGTAACGGTTAGGGCGATTTCACTACCGGAGGCTTCACCATGAAAACAGTCAAACGAGGAAGCTGGCTGATAAAACCCGCCATTGATTTCTTGATGGGAGATCTGCATCACCATGTAAGTGGTGCCAATTTGAGCAGGGGTTGAACTTTCCCCAAACACATAAATACCGTCTGCCAACGGGGAGGGAGTGGGATTAGCGATCGCGCTCTCTGTTGCCAACGCTAAAGAGCCAATAACGAGACTGCAGCTGAGGGCTGTAAGCGCCAATGGCCGGCGAAAGCTGGCAGCTTTAGTAGGATGAGAAGCTGGCTTAACGAAAACAGACAGAGGCGATACAGAGAACATTGGCCTGATATTTTTTAGGTGCAGTATTAATATCAACGGAAAGCAGTCAAATTCCAGTGATGGAACTAAATCCTTGAGTTGATCTTCGTCTGACATCCGGGTGATTGGCATCTCACGCAGGTGTGATTTCGATCAAGGCCTTCACCAGCTATGACCGCATTCTTTTAATTCCATGTCAGTCAATCATTTGCGTGATCGCTTACAAGCCTTAGATGGCAGGGGCTACAAAGCCTATAAAGACTTGCGGGGATGCCATCAATTTGCCGATTTCAAGCTGCATATTGATTACGTGCAGGGCGATCCGTTTGCAGCACCGAGCCGGGTACGGGTGGAAGTTTCACAAGCGATCGCGCAATTTCCGACTACGCTCTATGACTCGGAGCCGCGTCGAATCGCGCTGGAAGATTATCTCATTCGCCAATTTGAACGCCAGCTTCGGACGGTGAAGCGTTCCGCCGGATCAGGCAAAAGCGGACTGATTGCAATTGTGCAACCGTCCCAGGCGATTTTGCCGCGTACTGCGGCGCACGTTTCGAAACAAATGGTAGAGCTAC
>CAZFWL010000541.1:0-3308 GCA_964522775.1 uncultured Halomicronema sp. | reverse complement strand
CCCACCGTTACCGACCCGACATCCACCGCGACAGTCGCTTATGCTCCCAAACTCTTAGGCGAAGGCTACGCCGTCTTAGTGAATTACAGCAACGACCCCGAAGTTGCCAAACAGCTGCAACAATCCCTGAATCAACCCGTGGGCTTAGCGGTTTACCAACAGCGTCCCTTTCTGTTAGTGACTCAAAGTGTTGACCCGCAGGCGGCAGCACAAGTGCTGCAAAGCCTTAGCAGTAGCCGATTTGGGGCCTTTATTGTGGACAGTAGCGAAGTAGTGCTGTTGTCAGATGGGGTCGCCACGCCCTAAGGCCCACATCCATAACGCTTTAGGAGAAACCAAGGGTGCTGGCAGCTGTGGATGCTGTCCAGTTTCGACCATCATGAATACTGTTCTCCAGCAACGATTTGCTAATCCACACCTGGAATACCACTGAGACGGCCATCGCCGTCAACCACTTCACCGATCGCATAGGCAGCGATGCCCTGGGCTTGAAACTGCGCGATCGCTGTCGCCTGCTGAGTGGACGGCACAATCACCACAAAACCAATGCCCATATTAAAGGTGTTGAACATGGCCTCAGGGGATACCTGTCCTGCTGCGGCCAGCCACTCAAAAATGGGCAACACGGGCCAACTACCGGGATTCAACTTAATTGAATGGCGATCGCTCAAACACCGTGGCAGATTTTCGGGCAAACCGCCCCCAGTAATATGGGCCATCGCGTGAATCGGCAGCCCCGCCTGCTGCACCGCCAAAATGGGCTTCACGTAAAGCTGAGTTGGCATGAGCAGCGTCTCTGCGAGGGAAGCACCCTTCAGCATCGCCGGACACTCGGCCCAGTCGTAGCCCGGAGCATCGCGATCGCTCCGCTCTGCTTCTGCCATAATCTTGCGCACCAGGCTGTAACCATTGCTGTGGATACCCCGACTGGCCAGCCCAATCACCACATCCCCAGTCGTCACCTGCGAACCGTCAAGGATGGCCGATTTTTCCACAATCCCGACGCAAAAACCTGCTAAGTCGTATTCACCGGGGCCGTAGAAGCCAGGCATTTCTGCCGTTTCTCCACCAATCAAGGCACATCCTGTCTCTCGACAGCCAGTGGCAATGCCTTGCACCACAGCCGCCAACTGCTCAGGGTCAAGCTTGCCCGTTGCTAAATAATCCAAAAAGAACAGCGGCTCTGCCCCACAGGTCAACACATCATTGACGCACATTGCCACTAGATCGATGCCGACAGTATTGTGCCGGTTGAGCGTTTGGGCCACTTTGAGCTTGGTACCCACGCCATCAGTGCCCGACACTAATACGGGTGTCTGATATCCCTCCGGCAGTTGAAACAAACCGCCAAAGCCGCCAAGTCCCCCTAACACTTCAGGACGACGTGTACTGCCCACCATCTGTTGAATGCGATCGATAAAGGCTCTGCCAGCCACTACATCGACGCCTGCGTCTTGATAATCCATAACCTTGCCCTTTAGAACGAAATCAGCGAATGCCGTTGAGACAGCGTGACATCTATATATTTTCCGGGCAAACGGTCATCCTTCCAATTCTGCTTGCCGCTCCATCGCCAACAATCATGGCACCGCTACACGTCCTACACTTTGGTCACAGGCTCCTTCTGATCAACAGCATTCTCAGCGATCGCCACTAGCCACCTAATTAAATAAGCAAATTAGATCTTGAAAATAATCGTCACTTATCAAGTGAGCAAGAATAGTCGCCGGGAAATAGTGCAAAAAATTGCATAGCTAGTAGCCAATTTTTGAAATGGCACATTCCTGGCCACCATTTTTGCAATTGCTTTTCCAAAATCAATGTCTAGAGAGCGATAAGTTTTATTAACTAATGCGGATGGTCCGTCGGCGTCTCAACCACGCACTTCACAAGGATCTGACAGATTTCCGTAAAAACCGAAGAACTCTTGACATCCCACTTGATGAAAACGTGCACTGTTTTGTGCGGATTGCCAATTCAGAGGTTCGTGTTAACGTACGGTTCGTTCAAAAGAACTTGAAGGGTTATGTCGAGGTGGCAGTGATATTCAATGGTTTGAATTGACAGCGATCGCTCGTTAATTAGCCATAAAGAGCTGGTTTTCAAATTGGAAGTTCAGCCCGTCACGACGCCACTATGTTGAGCTCTTGGAAACTATATGATTCAGAACTTGTGTCGTAGCTTTACGGTCGCCGCAGTGGTATGTGCCACGGGCGCACCCCTAGCCGCAAGCGCTGAGCAAACCTTAGGTGATGCTCACGCGAACTTACAGGAAACGCTCGAAGTTGCTGTTGAGCAACCAGGTGAAGAAGCAGGCGCATCGAGTTTAGACGCTCTTGATTCAGCTCGGTTGGCCCCTGAGGCGACTGAACTGTCAGAGCTCTTCCGAATTGCCGCCCATACCCTAGAGGGCGAGCGCATTGCCATTTTGCATGTTGACAATCTGCCTGTGCTCACTTTTGTAGCGGCTGATGCTACGGCTAAAACTCTGAGCGATGGCGCTGATAACGATGCCCTAGTCAATCGAGCTGAATCAGTAGCTCGCGCGATCGATGCCTTTTATCAAGCCGATGGCAGTCCTTATGAGATCGGAGTCCGCTGGGATGACGCCGCGGAAGAATACGAGCTCACCTTAGAAGGCGAAGATTTGGTCGCTATTAATGAGGTTGTACGCTACTCAAATCCGACCGGTCAGCTTCAAGTCGATGCCTTACAAGCTGCCAACCGCTTACGTAACTTGTTAGGTGCTTCAGAAGAACTAACCGAGGTCGAAGGCGCACCCGCACCCGCTGCGGTGGCTCAGACTAATTGGGGTGTGGTCTCGACCTTTTCAGGCGTCGCCTCTTGGTATGGCCCAGGTTTCCATGGCCGTTCCACCGCTAGCGGTGAGAGATTCAACCGCTATGCGATGACTGCAGCCCACCGAACCTTACCTTTTGGCACCCGAGTGCTGGTGACAAACGTCAACACTAACCAGCAAGTCGTCGTGCGTATTAACGATCGCGGTCCGTTTTCTGGAGGCCGAGTCATTGACCTATCGGAAGGAGCTGCGCGCGAAATTGGCCTGCACCTGGCGGGTGTCGGCACCGTACGGGTAGAAGTGCTCGCTGATTAATCCTTAAAGCTTGCATGAGCTTGGGTTTTCAGTTCCCCAGAAGTTGCTAGTCAGCTTCTGGGGCTTTTTGTAAGCTGTGACGGTCTGCATCCTTAGCGCTTGCCGTCAGCCAGATCAAAAAACTCAAAGGAACAGGGCGACTGACCCAAACAGACTGCCGCGATCGCTGTATTGTCAGGCTGCCACAGTTTGA
>CAZFWL010000540.1:0-3310 GCA_964522775.1 uncultured Halomicronema sp. | reverse complement strand
GAATGGGCCGGACTTGCTCTAAATAAGTCGTGGCGTTGGCCTTGACTTCCGCTTCGGTGAGCTGCTTGCGAACCTCGGATTTGCCGGTAGGGTCACCAATGCGAGCGGTAAAGTCGCCAATGATCAGCACCGCCGTGTGGCCCGCATCTTGAAAGGCGCGCAGCTTGCGCACGGGAATGCTGTGGCCGACGTGGATTTCTGCCCCAGTGGGGTCAATGCCGAGCTTCACGCGCAGGGGGCGATCGCTTTTTGCCAAGCGCGATCGCAAGTTTTCTTGGGGATTATCCGCATCTGGCTGATCAGGAAAGACTTCCGTTACGCCCCGATAAATCCACTGCAAATCGTCTGAAAATTGCCCCATAGCTCCCAAAAATCCTCAATCCCCTTTGGTTCAGCGGTTATTCACCCCTGATCGTGATCGCTCTCGCATCAGTTATCACGCCCTTCTTTTTAAAGAACTCAAAATAAAGTGGCAGTGGCTGAATTCCTGTCTTATCCTGTTGCCAGTCAGCTTTTTGCTGACCGTGTTTAAGCCAGACTTCTATAATTACAAAACTCTGAACCGTTTAATACCCTTACCGTAAATCGCGTGGCCTATCGTGTCGACTAACACCTATCGGAAACAAACCGCTGCCCCCCGCTCTAACCGTCTCACCAGCGGTGTGGTCAAGTTTGTACAAGATGTCGGTCAGATCAGTGTAGCGACCTTGCTCGGCACCACGATGTTAGTCAGTTCTGTGGCCGCTGGGGGGTTAGTGGGCTTGGCCATCAGCTTCCGCAACCTGCCGGATGTGCGGGTGCTGCGCAACTACCTGCCGAGCGAGACTAGCTACGTCTACGACATCAACGGCACGCTACTTTACAGCCTGCACGATGAGGCTAACCGCGAAGTCGTTGATCTGAATGAGGTCTCCCCCCATTTAAAGCGAGCGGTGCTGGCCATTGAAGACAGCTATTTCTACTCACACCAGGGTATTAACCCCAGCAGTGTGGGCCGGGCGCTGCTCGCCAATGTCCAGGCGGGCACGACGGTTGAAGGTGGCTCAACCATCACCATGCAGTTGGTGAAAAACTTGTTTTTGACCCCGCAGCAGGCTATCAGTCGTAAGGTTGCAGAAGCCGTCCTGTCAATGCGACTAGAACAGATTTTTTCCAAAGACCAGATTCTGGAAATGTACTTGAATCAGGTTTATTGGGGGCACAACACGTATGGGGTCGAAACGGCCTCTCAAAGCTATTTCAATAAGTCGGCCAAAGACCTGAGCCTAGCTGAAGCCGCAATGATGGCGGGCTTGATTCAAGCGCCTGAGGGCTACAGTCCCTTTGTGGACTATCAACTGGCCAAACAACGTCAGGCTACAGTGCTAGGCCGAATGCGCCAGCTCGGGTGGATCACTCCGGATGAAGAGGCGAATGCTAAAGCCCAGCCCTTGCTCGTGGGCGAAATCACATCATTTCGCACCAGTGCTGCCCCCTATGTCACGGAGGCGGTGGTACAGGAACTGAAAGAAACCTTTGGCAATGACGCAGTAGTGAAAGGTGGAATGCGGGTGCAAACCACCGTGGCGCTGGATATGCAACGCATGGCCGAAGAGACAGTGCGTCGCAATCACGAGTCGATGCGGGCTCGGGGCATTCGGGCGGACCAAATGGCTTTGGTGGCGATCGACCCTCGGACTCACTTTGTTAAAGCGATGGTGGGCGGGGTCAATTACGATGACAGCCAATTTAACCGGGCGGTACAAGCGCAGCGTCAGCCAGGGTCTTCGTTTAAGCCCTTTGTCTACTATGCGGCCTTTGCTTCAGGGCGCTATGCCCCCGACAGCATTATCCAAGATACGCCCGCTAGCTACCCGGACGGCTATGAGTATTACAGTCCGCGTAACTATGACGGTAGCTTTATGGGCAGCATCCCGATCCGTAAAGCGTTGGAACTGTCTCGTAATGTGCCAGCGGTCAAGCTCGGTCAGTCAGTGGGCATTGATCGCATTATCGAAATCTGTCGCTTGCTTGGAATCGAGAGCCCCATGGAGCCAGTGGTTTCCCTGCCGTTGGGCGCGGTCGACCTGACGCCGATGGAAATGGCGGGAGCCTATGCCACCTTTGCCAGTAACGGCTGGTATTCGGAACCGACCTTTATCGTGCAGGTCACTGATAGTAACGGCAATGTACTGCTCGACAACACGCCAAAGCCGCAGCTGATTTTGGATCCCTGGGCGACAGCAGCGCTGACGGATGTGTTGCAAGGGGTCGTCGCCCGAGGCACCGGAACGGCGGCTCAAATTGGCCGACCTGCTGCCGGAAAAACAGGGACGACCGATTCGCAGCGTGACGTTTGGTTTGTCGGGTATGTCCCCCAGTTATCAACCGCGATTTGGGTCGGCAATGACGATTACACACCGATGGGGTCTGGTGCCACTGGTGGTACTTATGTGGCTCCCGTTTGGCGTGACTTTATGCAGCGGGCGTTGGCGGACGTGCCGGTAGAAGGTTTCCGCAGCCCTTCCGAATTTGCTAAGCCATAGTCGCACTAAGGCGCAAGGCTGAATTACTGCTGGAGAGTGGCCTTGGCTTGTTGCCAGAGGGCTTCTAGTTCGTCGATGGAGTAATCGGTGAGTGGGCGATTGCTGGTGTTTTCCACTTGCTCAAACCGTTGGGCAAAGCGATGGTTCGTGCTTTGTAAGGCTTCTGAGGGATCAAGTCCGTGCCAGCGGGCAATGTTCACTAGGGTAAAGAGGATGTCACCGAGCTCGGCCAGTTGATTTTCTTTGGGCTCGTGGGCGATTGCCGTGCGAAACTCGTCCAGTTCTTCGTGAAACTTTTCCCACACATCATCCACAGACTCCCATTCAAAGCCTGCTTTAGCCGCCTTCTGTGAAATTTTCGTGGCGGCCATCAACGGGGGCAGCGTCCGTCTGTATTTGTGGAGCTTAGGAGATAACTGGTGAGGATTGTGAGGTTCTCCTTTTTCCTCCGCCTTGATTTTCTCCCAGTTTCGGTGAACTTCCTCGATACTGTCGGTTTCGACATCGCCAAAGACGTGGGGATGGCGACGAATCAGCTTGTCAGCAATTCCATCCGCCACCACTTGTAAATCGAAAGTGCCCTCATCTTGTGCGACCTGAGATTGCAACACGACTTGTAATAGCAGGTCACCCAACTCCTCGGCCATATGCTCCTCGTCTCCCCCATAAATGGCGTCAACGACTTCATAGGCTTCCTCAATGACGTAAGGCACCAGAGTTTTGTGGGTCTGGGCCAAGTCCCAAGGGCAGCCCGTTTCCGGATGCCGCAGCGCTGCGACGACATC
>CAZFWL010000539.1:0-3313 GCA_964522775.1 uncultured Halomicronema sp. | reverse complement strand
TACTCACATTATCTATTGGGGTGGCAAACTGCTGGCTCTGTGGGAAGCGGCGGAACCCCATCGCCTCGATCCCACAACGCTAGAAACCTTGGGATTAGACAATTTAGATGGGTTACTGGAACCGGGGGATGCGTTTGCGGCCCACCCCAAAATTGATCCGGGTAATCCAGAGCAAGGGCAAGATTCTCGACTGGTGAATTTTTCGATTAAGACGGGGCTGTCCAGCACGATTCGCATCCATGAGTTTGCCTCCTCGGGCGATCGTGTCAAGTCTTATCAGCGCAACATTCCCGGGTTTGCATTCATGCATGACTGCATGATCACGCCCAACTACGTCATCTTTTTCCAAAACCCAGTAGGCTTCAACCCGTTTCCGTTTCTCTTCGGGCTCAAGGGCGCGGGGGAATGTGTCGAGTTCAACCCTAAGGCGAAAACTAACATCATCCTGATTCCTCGTCACAGTGATGCGCCGCTCAAGTCCATCGAAGCTCCTGCTGGTTTTGTCTTCCACCACGCCAATGCGTTCGAGCAAGACGGCAAGGTATTTGTGGACTCCATTGTCTATCAAGACTTTCCGGCGCTTGATGAGGGCATGACCTTTAATGAGGTTGATTTTTCCAAAGTGCCAGCAGGTCAACTTTGGCGTTTTGAACTGGACTTAGAAGCCGAAACGAGCGAAGCGACCTGTTTGATCGATCGCGGCTGCGAATTTCCGACACTGCATCCCGATCACGTGGGACGACCCTATCGCTATCTCTACATCGGTGCGACCCACAGTCCTCAGGGCAATGCCCCGCTGCAAGCGTTGCTCAAACGGGATTTCGCCACGGGTGAAGAGCAGCTATGGAGTGAAGCGCCGCGCGGCTTTATGAGTGAGCCAGTATTCGTCCCTCGACCCCAAGCCCAGGCGGAAGATGACGGCTGGCTGCTCGTATTGACCTACAATGCGGCGCGACGCTGCTCTGACTTGATCGTTCTGGACGCGCGGGATATTAGCCAGGGGCCGATCGCCCGGCTCAAGCTGCGACATCACGTTCCGTACGGTTTGCACGGTAGTTTTGTCTCCGAATATTTCGGCCCGGCGGCTCAGGCTTGATAGGAAGGAGAAGAGGCGCTAGGCTGTCAAAATCTTGGCTTTGGGCCGAGCTAACCACCTATTGAGAAGGCCACTGCGGTGTCTCTGAAGCTGATTATCGGCAACAAAAATTACTCTTCTTGGTCATTGCGGGCTTGGCTCTTTTTGAAACAGAGCGGGGTGGAATTTGAGGAAATCAAATTAGCGCTGTTCACTGAGCAGTGGCAGAAAGAAATTAAGCGATATACTCCCGCTGGCAAGGTGCCGGTACTGCTGGATGGGGATATTGCCGTCTGGGACTCGCTGGCGATCATGGAATACGTGCGAGAAAACTTTGAAGGGACTGTCGGCTGGCCCAGCGATCGCGCCGCGCGTGCCCATGCTCGTTCCATCGCTAATGAGATGCACTCGGGGTTTATGGCGATTCGGGAAGAACTGCCGCAAAACTTACGAGTCTGTCAGCAGCGATCGCTCGACGATTTTTCGAGTACGGCCCAGCGGGAGATTGCTCGGGTCGAGCGACTCTGGCAAGACGGCTTTGAACGTTACGGCGGTCCTTGGCTCTGCGGAGAGTTTTCGATCGCGGATGTGATGTATATACCTGTGGCATTGCGGTTCGTAACCTACGGCATTCAGCTACAACCCACGGCTCAGCAGTTTGTCACTCGCACACAAGCTTTAGAGCCGGTGAAAGCCTGGTGTCAGGAAGCCGCTCATGAAGAAGAAACCTTGCCCTTCATTGACGCTGCTGCCGCCCGTCCCTATTCGTAGGGCAACTGCTTACCATACGTTGGGTATTGCTGATAACGGCATAAGCTTTATCACGGACTTGAAAACTTTAACTCCTAGCTGTGTGAGCTTAGATTTCAGCCTCGTTGAAGAAATCCTCATCAATTCGTTTCAAATTAAACGTTTCATGGATACTGACGCCAACGTCGTATTCGATCATGAGTTGTGCTAGTTCTTGACCGTCAATCAAGACAATTTTGCTATCGCGTAGTCTCTCCACATAAACACGAGCTTGCTTGGTAAAGCTAGAAGTAGTCATAAAAACGCCTTTCCGAGCACCCACTCCAGCTAGCGCTCCTTGAAAAGCTTGGATTTTTTCGCGACCAACTGACTTACTGTTCTCCCAGCGTTTCGCCTGGATATAAATTGCTTCGAGTCCGAGCTTGTCTTCTTTGATCAGCCCATCAATTCCGCCATCTGGGCCAGAAGGTACCCCTTCTACGTCTTTGATACTTCCCCCGTAACCCATTGCATGTAATAGGCGCAACACCAGCCATTCGAAAGCCGCAGGATCCATTTGCTGAATTTTATCCAGCAGATCATCCCTCAAAGTCGCCTCTAAAATCGAGTACGCATTGCGTATGACTTCATCGGGTGTAACCACTGGTTGAGTTTTCTTTGATGGCGATTCATCAGACTTTAGAGAGTCTGCTTCTTCTGCAGTTGCTCTTTCTTTGAACTCTTTGAATTCGCTGAAACGTTGAAGATAGTGATCATCGATCGAGGATGGGTTTTCAGCTAGAAGCTTTGCTCCTCGTGGGGTGATTTTGACATAACCCCGTCGAGTTCGTTCTAGTAGCTTGGCTTTACGAAGATAAGTCGAGGCCCAACCCACTCGATTGTCAAAGACAGCTTGCCTTCCACTAGGAAGTTTTACTGTTCGTTGTTCAGGCGTTAGATTAAGCTGCTGAGCCAGCTGTTCCCGTAGTTCTCGAATTGGATGCTCTTCCTTGCCTTGGGCTGCAAGCTTCAACAGTGGCAGCATTAATTCGTCATAGGTGGGCAGCGTCATAAATATGGTCAATTTCAGAACGGGGCACAACACTGAGCCTTCTTGAAGTTGAAGATTGCGAGGCAGCCATCAATCTTCATTGCGCAACGACTGTTCAGAATCAGCTCCACTGGCTCAGGTTGCCCAATTTACTCGATGAAAGGTCAGAAAACTTAAGTGTCAAACACTCAAGACCTAAGCAATTGGTGGAGTGAGATTTTAGCGTTTACTGCAATTTATTTGGTGCCGAACATGCGATCCCCTGCATCCCCTAGCCCCGGCAAGATGTAGCCGTGCTCGTCGAGTTTGTCATCAATGGCGGCGGTGAAGATGGGCACGTCGGGATGCTCGGCATGAAAGTGCTCGATGCCCTCGGGGGCGGCGAGGAGGCAGACGAATTTGATGGAATGGGGTTGGGTTTCTTTGAGGCGGTAGACGGCGGCGACGGCAGAGTTGCC
>CAZFWL010000538.1:0-3313 GCA_964522775.1 uncultured Halomicronema sp. | reverse complement strand
CACCTGTGGCAACTCTGACAATCAACCCTTTTGCAACGGTGCCCACCAAGATACCGGCTTTACGCCCCTAAAATTCACCATTGAGGAGAAGCAGCAAGTTGCCCTGTGCCAGTGCAAACAGACTGGAAACGCCCCCTTTTGTGATGGCTCCCACGCCAAACTGTAAGCGGCTAGCGACTCAATCCAGCGCTTCGCTATTCGCGAGTCAATAGTCGAAAATTCCGGCATGGGTGCCAGCGCGGCTGGACGCAACACTCGTTCGGCTTAAATACATTGATTGACTAAAAGAAGACCCTTTATCAGTGCGACTGTTGCGCTGATAAAGGGGCTAAGTTATGTGGACTAATCGGCGCGATCGCCCTACGGACAGGCAACTCACTGGCTAGCGACTAAGCCAACACGATAGCAGCGGGCACATCGTGATCGTCTCACCAAAGTGTTGGTTGTGGGATAACTGGGAGGCTACACTACGTCATGAAAAAAGAATGGCGGTTGTCTGCCAACCCACACTCTCTTCAGGAGACTCTATGGCTATCTCGCGGATTGGTGCGCTGTTGATTATCGGTGCTGGCATGTTTGGAGCGATCGCCCCCGCTCGGGCTCAGTCACCGGGCTTGTACTATGCCTGGCGCAGCATTGATGTTGACTTGATGACTTGCCTCGATCGCTCAACCACTGCCCTTGCGGATGAAGGCCTCACCGACATTCAAGTCGAGGGCAACAGTGTGGCTGGCACGACAGAAAACTCGACCGCTGTGTTTGTTTGTTTAGAAAATTCTTCGCCAACGACCGTCATGATTATGGTGTCGAGCACAGATGACGACGCGGCATTCAATCTGAGAGAAACCCTCAAAGCTAGTTTCTGAGGTGGCGAAAATAGCCCTGTCTCGTCCAACAAAGTTCTCGGTCTCTCCTCATTCCAGTTTAGGAGCTGACTCCGAGTGACTTAGGACGCCCCAGCTAGATCATTCCCCACGCCTCTTTCCAGAAAATCACTCCATATAAACCGGGAAAAGATCACCTTGGACCTAACTAACCTGAGTTTGGGTTAAGCCGATGGAGGCAAGGCCTATTTCAGATGACTGATCATCATATACGGACAGAATTTGCCGCGAGGGGAGATGGGCAGACTGATTCCATGAAATTTACTCATGGATAGGCTGAAACCTACTGTTGGTTATCTTGTTCGAGTTTTTTTATCCTAGAAGTGTCGAAAGAATAGCGTTCATCTCAGAGTTAGATGCTGCCAGTTATTGGGCCAAATCGTTCTTTCGCATACCGAACCAAATCTCTCTTCTCAAGCTATAGGAGCAAATAATATGAAACCGGTTAAAACTTCCTCATCTCAACTTTTCTTGACGGATGCGGCACGTCGCTTACATCTGGGCCGGGTATTGGCGGAATCACATGGTGCCGGTCTGCTTGCCGATCATCAATCAGCTTCTTCAAGAGCTGGCTGGACAGTGGCACAACTGGTGGAAATGTCTGCGGCGAAGTCGTTGTATAACTAATTGCCCTTAGCAGGCGGTTGATACTGCGATCGCAAAATATCCAACAGCGCATACACTGCCGGTGTTTGCAGGGCATTTGCCCAGACTGCGACGCCAATCACGCGCTTTAGCGGTGTGGGCAGCGAATAAACCTGGACTGTTTCAGGAATGGGCTCCGCCGCTAGCCGCGGCAAGATTGTGCCCCCCAAGCCTTGAGCCACTAAGCTAACCGTCGCCGCATCCGTTTCAATTTCGTTGACGACATTAAGCCAGTAGCCTAAGCCGTTGATGTGCTCATAAACTGGGCGCATCATCACAAAATCCACAGGCGGCATGATTAAAGGCTGCTGTGCTAACGCTTCCCAGGTTAGCGACTCACTCTCTAGTCGGGTTTCTGGAGGCAACAGCACAACATATTCATCTTGCAGCAGCTCCCAGGTTTGCAGCCCCGCTACGGCGGGTAGCGTCACGATGCCAATATCGGCCCGGCCTTCTTTGAGTGCTTGCTGGGCCTGTTGGTCATCGTCATGTTCCGTCAGGTTGATCACAATGCCCGGGAACCGCTGATAGAGCTGCTTGATGCTGTGAGGCAGGATGTGGGTCGCAACGCTGCGAAAGGTCGCAACGCGGACTTTGCCGCGCTCGACGCCTTTCGCGATCGCAGCTTCCTGCAAAATCGCATCAGTGCTGTCCAAAATATTGATTGCCGGGGCCAGTATGCGATCGCCTACCGGAGTCAACGTTGCCCCGTGACGTCCTCGGGAAAAGATGACGACGCCCAGCGTATTTTCCAACGTAGAAATGGCGTGGCTCACGGCTGATTGAGAAATGTCGAGCGAGAGAGCCGCTTCACTAAAGCTCCCTGTCTTTGCTACAGCTACTAAAATTTCAAGTTGCGTCAGCTTGACTTGATGTTGCAACGGTTTTTCATCCCTTAACCACATCTACTGATGAAGGCTAGTCGAACGTTGATGTGGCTCTAGCCTAGATGAGTTTCGGCTTGCCGGATAAACCGAAAACCGAGATGAGCGATCGGAATGCCAAACGCTGGAACTTGTTGCCCAAAGTAGAACCCCCAACCCATTTAGCTATCCAGAACCATGCCCAATATGAGGGCAGCTCAGTGCGCTCCACCATCGACCGCTGAACCCAAGCAGTGACTGACAACCCAAATATCGATAGCCATCATCTTGCTCTGGCAAAAGGATTCAACGCAGGAGAGCATGATTAGACCTGGCGCTTGACCCAGACACAATTTTCACTTGCCCAGAGACCGATAACAAAACAGCAACACTAGTTATTACCCCAAGGGATCAGAATTCTATAAAATTCAGATCTGGCCAGAAAAATACAGTGCTGGGCAATCCGCCGCCTTCTCGGTTGTTCCCACTTAATTTCTAAGCATTGTTTTTTGAGTGTCCTCAGCTGACAGAAGCAGCTTAATCAAGACAGCCAGCCCGGCCATCGGATAACCGCACAACGTCGGGCAACAAATTCGCTAATATGAACAGGACTGTAAACTTTTGTGACGTGGGTTGACTATGACTGCTCTGGATCTGCAACAAATTTCTAATCAGCTAGAGAGCGAGAGTTCCAAAGATCGCATGTTGGCGCTAGCCATGCTGCGGGATGTGGATGCTTCCACGGCAGCTCCCCTCGTGCGCAAAGTGATTTACGACAATAATCTGCAGGTGCGCTCGATGGCTGTGTTTGCCATGGGAATCAAGCCTGACGCTGAGACTTTCGACATTTTGGTCAAGTTGGTAGAGACTGACCCCGACTATGGGATTCGTGCCGACGCCGCTGGCGCTTTGGGTTACCTA
>CAZFWL010000537.1:0-3319 GCA_964522775.1 uncultured Halomicronema sp. | reverse complement strand
GTAAGGGTGTGCCAGTAGCCAATCGCGTGGCGTCGCCGGTTGGTCAGCCGCTTCCACCTGGGGCGGTTTGCCCAACGCCGTCAGCACCCGCGTCCATGCCAACTGCAGGTCATCCGGCTCCGCAAAGTCCACATAGGTAAACACCTTCAGCCGCTTGGGAATCTCACACTCCGCCTTCCGTAGGGGAATCATCCGCAGCTTTTTGTTCGCCGGGTCGAAGGTCTGCAACAGAAGCGTCTCAAAGTCCGTCCAGTCGCTCTCCATGTAGGCCGGACTCAGGACCAGCAAAGTGCGTTCGCTGGTCTCGGCCAACCGCTCAATTTCTTTAATCGTCACCGCCCCCGGTCGGAAATCGCGATAGTCGATGCCCACTCTAAGTCCCGCTGCTTCTAGCGTCTGCAGCAGTTCACCCCGCACCCAATCCTTGTCCTGGGTGCTGTAGGAAATGAAGACATCGTATGCGTAAGACTCTGAGTCAGAGGGATCAGGCATGTTCCAGAGAGGGCTCAGCCAACCAACAAAAAATTCTGCTACTACTATATTTTGCGAGCTTGGAGTGTGCCACTAAACGATGCAAGGGCCTGGGAGCATCGGAGCAGGGGGGCTGTGTGGTTATTCTGTAAGGTGCTGAGGCTAAGGGGGAGTCATGGCGAAGTCCCGAAAACTAGAAGCGCTAACGGCACAGCTAAACGCCATAAAGGCCGACCCAACTTCGGCAGCGGGCGTGGCCACGCTGGTGGAAGCGCTGGATAGCCAGCACAGTATCGCGATCGCCCAAGCCGCCAAGCTGATCGGTGAGCATGAGCTGCGCGATTGGGTGCCGCAACTGGTGAGCACCTGGCATCGCTTGATGGATAAGGCCGCAACGCGAGATCCCGGCTGTCGAGCCAAGGCGGAAATTGCGGATTGTCTTTACCGGCTGGAGTATCGCGAGGCCGAGTTGTTTCTCCAGGGCATTCGCCATGTGCAGCCAGAGCCCGTGTGGGGTGGCCAAGTCGATACGGCCCCCAAGCTGCGGGGGCTCTGTGCGCTGGGTCTGGTGCGGATGAATTATCTCGACGTGATGGTGGAGCTGGCGGATTTGCTGGCCGACCCGGAACCGGAGGCACGCATTGGGGCGGCCCGGGCGATCGCCTATAGCGAAAATCCGCTGGGGGTGGCCTTGTTGCGGCTGCGGCTCAAAGTGGGCGATGTGCCGACAGTGTTGGGGGAATGCGTCGCGGCGCTGTTGCAGCTTTCGGTGGAGTGGGGGCTGCCGTTGGCGACCGAATTTCTAGCAGCAGGACGGCGGGAATCGGATGAACGGGAAGCGATCGAAACGGCAGAGTTAGTGGCCCTGGTCTTGGGCGAGTCTCGCCTACCCGAAGCGTTTCCGGTGCTGCGGGACTGGTGGCAGCACACGACTCATCCTGAGCTGCGGCAAACGGGATTGCTGGCGATCGCCATGTTACGGCGCGACGAGGCGCTCCAATGGCTGCTGCAATTGCTCGCTGAGGCACCTCAAAAGGATGCCGCTGGAGCTTTAGAAGCTCTGGGCCTTTACCAAAACGATGCTATGTTGTGGCCGCGAGTGCAGTCCGTGCTGGAAACTCGACCCGAGTTGTGAACACCAGATTAAGCAAGACGTTATGAGTGATTGGTTATCTTTTTTGCTGTTTGAGCCAGTTATCATCACTGCGTTTTGACAATTCAATATCCTGCGGGATTCCAAGTTTTTCCAACTCAGCTTTAAAAGCTGGTGTAGTCAGTCCAGGAGTATATTTGCCCGTTTCGGTATCGAAAATAAAATACGAATGCCTGCTGCCATAAGGACGATCTTGATAGTGAGGCCATTCAATTACCTCGCCCAGGATGAAGCGATCGTCGAAATAAAGACTTTGGAGATGATAGCCAAGTTCGATTGAACTTTCCCCCCTGAAGAGCCGATGATCGCCAGACTCAATCACCCCATAACCATAGCCATTGACGAGTGGATAGCTATCAGTGGCAATCAAATGCAATCTTTGTAAGTCTTTCAGAAAGACAAATACTTCGGTACCGATGGTAGCGATGAATAGCACTCTGGTGCAGAGTAGCATCGCGCCTGTAGGAATTAGTCCTATTGCTAATCTTTTTGGCACCTTGAGAAAGATGACTCACTTTTCTTCTACAGATAGTCTTAGTGCGGAAAGTGGGCTTACGCTCTTGAATTTCAGGCGCAAACCCACAGTGCTCAAATGACGAAGACAATCAAACTGAACTAAGGACTTTATCCTCAGTGGCAGCGTCTGGGTTCGCCAAAGAAGACTCTGCCTCAGAAGGTGGTACCACCTGCCAGAACTTGGGTAAGTAAGCTTCCCAGTTGGCGAGAATCTTAGCGGCCTTGGCACTGCCGGTGCGATCGGCATGGGCCGCAATCATCGACTTGAGCTGTGCAGCACCGGCCTCAGTGATCACCCGCTGCACCTTCACAATTTCCGGGTTCACGCGAGTGGGGAAGTTGCCCTCTTCATCGAGGAAGTAGGCCAGACCACCCGTCATACCGGCACCAACGTTGCGGCCGACGTGACCCAGCACCACGACAACGCCCCCCGTCATGTATTCACAACAGTGGTCGCCCGCCCCTTCAATAACGGCCTCACCCTTGGAGTTCCGCACGGCAAAGCGCTCGCCCGCAATGCCCTGGGCGTACAGGGTACCCCCCGTGGAGCCGTATAAACAGGTGTTGCCCAAAATCACGTTGGCCGCTGGATCGTAGGTAACCCCGGCGAACGGCTTGATGACGATTTCGCCGCCGTTCATGCCCTTGCCGACGTAATCGTTGGCTTCGCCCACCAGCGTCAGCGCCATACCCGGTAGATTGAACGCGCCAAAGCTTTGGCCCACACTGCCTTCAAAGGTCAGGTTCAGTTGCCCCTCAAAGCCGGTGTTGCCGTATTTCTCCGCGATCGCCCCCGATACTCGCGCCCCCACCGTGCGATCTGTGTTGATCACCTTGAAGGTTTTCTGCACCGTGCCGTGGTTGGCGATCGCCGCTTGAATAGCCGCGTCCGCCAGCATTTCGTCATCCAGCACCGGGCCGTTGCTGTGAATGCCGCCATGCTCCAACCAGGTGCGATCCGTGGATACATCCGGTAAATCCAACAGAGTCGCCAGGGTCAGGGAATCGGTTTTGGTGAGGCTGACGCCGTCGCGGGGCTGTAGCAAATCGTTGCGGCCAATAATCTCTTGGAGAGAGCGGAAGCCCAGACGCGCCAGCAGAGATCGCACTTCCTCCGCCACAAAGTAGAAGAAGTTCACCACATGCTCCGGAATGCCGGTGAAGCGCTTGCGCAGCTCT
>CAZFWL010000536.1:0-3328 GCA_964522775.1 uncultured Halomicronema sp. | reverse complement strand
ACTAATTTCACCATTTTGTCGAGCACAGACCAGTGACTGACCATCAGGGCTGAGGCTGACATGCCACAACGGCTCTTCATCCAGAGCGCAAGTCGATATACATGATTGACGCTCAATGTCCCATAGAGTCAAAGTTTGAGTGTCGCTAATAATGGCAATAGGACGGTGTTGCACGTCCAGGATGATGGCTTGGATGTAAGCCGTATCTGGCTGCTGCCAACGACTCACTAAGGCACCCGTATCTGTTTGCCAGATACAGATCGTGCCGTCTTGGCTGCCGCTATACAGGTATTCTCCAGTGGCTGATACTTGCAAGGTGCGAACCAGGCGGCGATGCCCGGTAGCGGTGAACAGTGCGTTGCCCTTAAAGTCCCATGCCTGAATGGTGCGATCGCGGCTCCCACTGTATACGCATCGGCTATCGGGGGAAAAAACTAAGGTCATGATCTGATCGGCATGCACTTGTTTTTTCTGCCAACGAAAGATCCGTTGGGACAAGTCCCATAGGGCAACTGTTCCTGTCGCGTCGCCAGCGGCCAGGTGCGTACCGTCAGGACTCAGCGCCAGAGCCGTAACGGCCTTAGGAAGTCTGATTGTCCACACTACCCAGGCTTGAGCAGCGCGATCCCATAGGTGAATATGACCACTTGCCATCCCCACTGCCCAGTAAAGCGGAGGTAGACTGGCGGCGATCGCCCGCACCGCATCTGAGGCTGAGGCCAGCGTTGGCAACTGTAGACGACTATGGGGGAGCCAGCGCTGGCGCTTACGCGAGAATTGCCAACACCTCAGCGTGTGGTCGTCATGGCTGCTGAGCACTTGCAAGGGTGCTGCCGAGAGCGCAAGATGCTGAGCTGGATGACGATTGCTACGCCAAACGCCTAAACATTCTCCCAAGGGCAGGTCCCATCGTTGAACGACATAGTCACACCCTGTCATGAGCTCAGCTCGATTGGGGTTGAAGACCAGCGATTCCACCGGTGCGCAGGGTTCTGTAATTTGGCAGAGCTGCGATCGCGCCTCCACATCCCACACTGAAATCGTGTTGCTCACATCACTGGCCGCCAGATAACGCCCATCCGGGCTCATCACTAACGCCATAAACGCTTCACAGGGCTCATTCATAATGGATTGCGGCCGGGCAGAACTCATGTCCCACACGATGAGTTGTCCTTCGTCGCGCCCGACTACCACCGCCTGCACTAACTCCGTTGCCAGCGATGGCCGATAAGCCACTGTCCCTAAAACATTAGTCAGGCGACCCTGAAATCGTTTGAGACTAGTCCCCGTCTCTAAGTCCCATTCCACAGCGGCGCAGTCTTGGCCACAACTCAGGAGTCGATGGCCATGAGGACTAAAGGCGATCGCGGTAACGGCTGCTGTATGTGCCGTGAGACGATGCCGCTCTTCGCCAGATGCCACACGCCAAACATACAAGTGACCGGCTGCATCACCACCGACGAGCCAAGCCTGATCAGGACTAAAGGCTAAGGTCGTGAGGGGGTGCTCAAGCTCAGAGGCGAACTGTTCTGGTCCAAAGTCCGAATCCAATTCCCAAAACCGAACGGTGCCGTCTTGCCGCGCTTCCGCCAAGATCTGACCATCAGGGCTAAACGAGATCGCGACAATCGCTTCATGCACCATCAACATGACTCGCTGCAATCGCCCAGTCAGCAAATCCCAGAGCAGTAGTCGACCATCCTGATCGCCCACGGCGACTTGATCGCGTTGGGGGTGAATGGCAATCACTGGGCACTGGCCCATCGGCTTTGCCAATAACGCTTGGGTCAAATCTGCACCGGCCAACGAGAGCCCTTGAAATAAATCTGATTGCAAATCAGCGCCCCGGAGCTGCAAACCCTGCAGGTTGATCTCAGGTAGCGGGATTTGCCAATGATGCGCCAGGTTAATCAAATTGCCCGGACGGTAGTCTGGTGCAGCCGAAGGAGCCGATAATTGGCACGTTTGCAGCGCCCGAGCTAAAAAGTCTTGTTTAGCAGTGGCGGTGGGGTGCTGTATGCCGAGATGCTCAGCAACCGCTGATAAGAGAGTTTGCCGTTGCCACTGCCGCACTCCCTCTGGTGCATTAGTTTGCAAGAGGGCATAGTGGCTGAGACCCTGCAGTTGTTCAGTTTCATCAGCGGCAAAAAAGTTGGTCAGCCAGCGATCGCATAAGTATGGCCGCAACATCACAGGCAAAGCCAGCTCCCAAACCAGGTCTTGATGCATCAGGGCACGGCAAATGCCGCGATCGCACAGGGACTCCAAGACTGCGAGGGAGGGAGGAGCCCCTAGATATTCGCCCAGTTGCGTCCAAGAGAGTGGTCGCCGACTCAGGGCAAGCCATGTGGCGACTTGCCACTCCAAAGTCGATAGCGGTGAAAGCCAAGCTTCCACGTAGGAATAAACGAAATCCGTTTCCTGCTGCAAAGCCGCTAAACAGCGATCTAAGCGGCCGCCAAACGCCGGCAAGCGCCGCCCAACTTCACCTAAAATGAGCGACGGGATTCCCCCATAGGCTTGACTTAACTGCTGCCAGGCCATTGGCGATGCTTCGATATGCTCTGGCCAAATTGCTAGCCTGGCAATCACTTCTGGCGATAAGCCGGTCAAACCGTAGTGACGACAGCTTGACCCAGAGATCGCGCTGATGACCCGTGATACTTCTCGCCCGACCCACATCAAGCAGCTTTGGTGTTCACGACTGGCCAGTGCCCCTAGAATCTCTTGATATCCACTAACCTGGGGTTCATACACACCAGCTAAATTTTGCGAGCAATACAGCGCCTCCGTGTGATCTAGCACAATCAAATGGGGACGCACCGCCAAGGCCTGTACGAGCCGATCCACCTGATCTGACAGGGGTGCCAACTCATCCGACACGACTTCTAGTCGTAATAACAGCTTGTGAACCAATGCGGAGGGTGATGGGCGATCGCGCAAATCTTCGTAAAGAAAGCACTGAAACGCCCCTCTCACTTGTTCGGCCAACTTCACCGCAAACCAACTCTTGCCGATGCCGGGCAAGCCAGACAAACAGAGCAAGCGACCACGCTCTTCTAAAATCCACTGAGACAACAGGCGCAAGGGTTCATCGTGCCCCCGAAAATCCGTCACATCAAAGGGCAACGGATCACTTCGCCCCTCTAAGTCCTGCCCCGCATCTTCTAGCGCCAGTGATGAGACTGATAACACTGCATCAGTTGGCAACTGATTGACTTCTGACCAGCGCTCGATCGCCGTCTTAAAGTTGGTTTTTTTAACTTGAACGCCCAGCGCCTGAGATAACACATCCCATAAAGCTGGGCCAACATCGCGACTCAAGTAC
>CAZFWL010000535.1:0-3331 GCA_964522775.1 uncultured Halomicronema sp. | reverse complement strand
CTAACGAGGGTTCGAATCCCTCCCTCTCCGTTCAATATATTCTTTTTGCAGGCAGCTTTACTGAGGGTGCTTTTCAGCTACTGGCATCCTCGAAGTTGGCACTTTATGATCTTTGGCACCTGTCCGGCAGTTGTGCTGACCATGTTGCAGCAATCGCCTCAAAGTAGCGCTGTCTAAAATTTTCTTGGCCCACAGCCTGTCCTTAGCGCTGGGCGAACAGCCTTAAGGTTGGGCAGTAAACCATTGCTGAGCCAGCTGCTGTAGTTCGCCAGTTTCCTTTAATGACTGAATGACCTCATTAACCGGCTCCACATAGGTTGAACCTTTGGGAAAAGCGATCGCCAGAGGGATCGAAGGAATTTCACCCAAAACGTCCAGCTCCAGGGTGGGATTGTTTTCTATGTAGGCCTCAGCCACCAACTCTTCAATAAATGCTACGTCAACCCTTTGCTCCCTCACGGCGCTGACGATATCCTTCATCTGCTCAAAGGCTTCGATCTGAATATCCACCCCCTCGCTCTGCAGCTGCAGAGCCGCTTGTTCTTGAATCGTGCTGCTCTGAACTGCCACGATATTCCCGGGTAAGTCGGTCAGAGTTCTGATGGGGCTAGTCCGTCGGGAGACCAATGCCTGCCGCGACTCAAAGTACACCTCAGAAAAGTCAACCATTTCCAGCCTTTCGGGTGTGGGGGTAATCGCCGCAATGGCAAAATCCAGTTCCCCACGCTGCAAGGCTGGGAGCAGTTCCTCAAACGGGCGATCTTGCACGGAGATGGTGAATCCCAAGCGATCAGCAATGATATTAGCCAGGGCAATGTCGAAGCCAACGATGCCACTTTCCGGGGATGTTGGGTCGCGAAACTCAAAGGGGATATAGTCAGCCTCTGTCCCCACCAGCAGGTTACTTTGAGCAACATTACGCTCCTGGGCCAAGGCCGGAACGATCGCGTTTGGAGCGGCCACCAATAGCGGCATGATGATTCCTGCGAGGGCCAGTGTGGATGCCTGCAGAGGGTTGAATCGCCACGCCAGATACGCCAATGTCCCAATTCCTCAACTGAATAGATTTGCCAAAATCATATACCGATTACCGAGGTCTAGGCTGCCCCATGACGACTGTCACCACCGACCGAATATCCAACCCCCGTCACGGCTGCCAAGAAATGACCGCTCAACCGGATCAGGCTCGTGGGTTCAAAGTAGGCGGTTATGAGAATGCGATCGCTCCGGCCAAATCAACGGTTAAATTTCATCGCTAACCGGAGCTGGGTCCCAGCAAAAAATTCTTATGATATTAGGCGTCTCTAATATGACCCTCACCTGCATCATTTGCCCTGACTCGAAGGTTCAAAATTATGGTGTCTTCATTTCCCAAATCCCCGGTTGACAAGTCCACTCATTGGCGGCTGACTCCAGGTTATTTGAGGAACCATCCCTTATCCCTAGAATCGGTGCGTCTCTTGCTGGGGAGCTTTTTCACTGATCAGAGTTCTCGCAACCCGGTTCCGGAAGTAGACCTGTTTGCGGAGGATGGCAAATTCGAGTGGGGACATGCACCACCGTTGGAAAAAGTTCTCCAAACCCATGAAGAGGTTGATTTGCTGTTGCAACACCCTGACCTCTATCAGAATTCTTTGATGATTATCGAGCCCTGGGAACATGTTGGAGTCAATGACCGCGGGGAACCCGTCAGAGCGTCTAAGAATATTGCCTTCCTGGCTCAAAGAGTGGCCGATTGTGATTCCATTCTGTGGCCCCTTTGGGATAGTGGCTTAATTGACCTGGAGCGGATTATCCCCATTTTGAACGGGAGCCTAGGGGTAATCGTCGAAGGGGGCAAACCGTCTATCTATGCACCGAGTCAATGGACTCACCCCGCCTGTCCCCGAGAGGACGCTTTTGCGTTGGGCGAACGGTTACTGGTGACTCGCTCATCCCGGAGTGCCCCGGTTCTCTTTATCTGTCTGGGCCATCAGTTGGCAGCCGCTTGCCATATCCAACTGTTGCAAAAAACGGTGCAGACAGTCTTGAGTACAGATTCGCTCTACTTTGATGCCGATGGTGAGGCACTGGCCCATCTCAAATCAATCTGTCAACGAATTCAAGCGGTGGGAGCGTCACTCCACATTCGCAAACGTGATGGGCGGATCGTTGCCCATGGTTGGCAAGATGCTCACTTTGCCGTTTCTTTGAATGAAGTTAAGGAAGTCGGAGAACGGGCACTATTGCCCTATCAACCACCATCGAGTCAGGAGTCGGGCATTCCGCTGGAATTACTCCATGCCCATGAACAACTAGCCGCTGAAAATGTTCGGCGATTCATGCTGGCAGGCATGATGGGCTACGAGAGTCATTTCAAAATCTCCATGTTCCACTCGGATGAGGTCAATGAAGAGGCAATTTTGTTCGCGAACTGGGCCTACCGTCAACTCCATGAAGCGATTATTCCCTACCGCTATGGCATTGCAGGTAGTCCTTTGTCTTGGCTTCTCCGTTTACCTTATGGCGTGCAGATTCTGGCTTCTACAGAGGCCAATGGTCATCCGGTCACGGAATGTTCTTGCACCAGTATCTTTTACAAAGACTTTGAAACTGGGCACGTGCATCATTCTTACAGTTGTCAGTTTCATCCAGAATTGCTCGATGATCTCAGGGCAATTGACCCTCGACCGGCGCCTTCCTACTCAGACTTAAAACGTAGCGATGGCATCCGGATGCTACTGAAGTTCATGTACTACGGAATGCAGGGATAGCCTGGTAGCAAGTTGGGTTACAGCTAAAGGTTGAACTGATTAGGCAACGGAACTCAGCATCAAAATCCAAGCTGAGATTCCATCTTGCGATCGCTGACCGGATTCTAATTACGGTGATTGTTGTCGTAGCGAATGCGAGCACCTGCCCACTGAAGCTTGCTGCGCAGCGTGCGGTAATAGGAATATCGTTTTGCCAAAATGATGAATTCAGCCCAGCCGGGGGCCATCCGAATATCCACCCGCTGACCCGGCCAAATTGCTGTCGCCAGCACGCCATCCATCCAGAGTTTAGTACTGTGCTCTGGATCAGCAAGCGGCCAAACACTTACGACACACCCCGGTGGTAATACGATGGGTCGGCTCGAGAGACTCAGCGGACATATTGGCGTAACAATGAGCGCATCCATACCAGGATGAACAATGGGGCCATTGGCGGCCACGGTATAGCCGGTCGAACCAGTGGGCGTGCTAATCAGGAGGCCATCACCCTGGTATTGATCCACCACCTCGCCGTCAATCTCCATTTCCAAAATGGAGGTGATCATGCGATTCGGCGATGCAGGCTTAACACACATCTC
>CAZFWL010000534.1:0-3335 GCA_964522775.1 uncultured Halomicronema sp. | reverse complement strand
CCGATGGCCGCAAACCGTCCCCAAACGTGGGAAACCTGCTGGGGGGGATCGCGCCGAACCAGATGTGTGAACACCCGGACGCAAGGCGGCGATCGCCCGTTGCCAAATATCTTGCGGCTGGCCTGCAGCAGCTACCGTTGACGAACGAACGGAGGCGCTAGGAGCCGCTGTTTGAAATAAAAGGAGTTAACCTTGCGACCAAAGTTCGCCAGCTCGTGGCAAATAACCATACTGGAGTCGCAGCAACCGGTTGCGCTCGCCCAGCCGCAGACTTAAGGAACCCCAACCGATATCAGATTGTGGCTGCCCAAGAAGCCGATGCATTAGCTGGGTCATATGCCCAAAGAAGCCGTCTACCACATCAATCAGCCCATCGATCAGGCATCCGGTGGCAGCAGAGCCAGCGTTGCGAATTTGGATGCGAATCTGAATGAACTGATTAAGCATGGCATCAGTCTCCATATGAAACATTCTCAAAGGAATGCACTTACACAGTTGCGTATCTGGGTCAATACTACACGCGTAATACACCTGTGTCCAGAAATTTTTAAATTTGTCCTAGCGGCTAATTTGCTAGCAATAACCTCGCACTCAAGCCATCCATAACTCAGCTAGATTCGCCTGATACCGCAAGGAATTTTGAAGAGATGGGTAGCAACTGGAAAAGGGCGGAGATTTACGAATAGTTGGCACAAGGAGCAACGAGATTGGCTAGCCATCCTGTCGCTACACTAGCCATGCTAGCTAGCGCAATTGTCGGCCAGGCACCACTAATCTACGACCCGTAAACGCCCTTGATGAAGCGCTTCATAAACGCGGTCCAACAAGTCTTTATCTGAAGGTGACAAACTGTTTTGAGAAAATAAACACATCAGCAACCGCTGATCATGGCGAGTAATGCGGCGAGTGGTAAAAATTTTCTCGATAGTCGTCTCAAGGTTCATCATTTCCAGGGCACTCCTGATTCCTAGCTGGCTTGGAATACGTGGTTGAAGAGAGAGCATTCCAATGCACTTTTAGAGCGTCTACCCATCCTCGATAGAGTCATTCAAGCAGACCGTCTACTTAGACGTTCACACTAGCTCCGATGCACCTCAGAACCGCTTTCTCATCCTATATTTTACTTTAGTCAACGTGTATTTATTGATGCATCGGTATTCATAGCGGGGTGGCTAGAAAGGAATCTTTAAAGTCTTCTCAATCACCTAGAAAACTGCGGATCGCAAAAATACGCAGGTCTACCAAAAACACCTCGATTATTTCGCTGGGAATGTAATTCATCCGTAAATACACTGAACGCAAAAAGCGGGAGATACGATTGTATCTCCCGCTTAATCGGCAATATTCTCGAAGCTTGTTGTAGGCTTTGCAACTGGTTTCAATCCAGCCTGTATGGCTTGACGCTAAACCCTAGACTGCAGCGAGTTCGGGAGCCGGCCGCTTACTGCTGCGGATACCCGCGATCGCTTCAGCATAGTCTGCGGCCTTAAAGACGCCGGAGCCTGAAACAATCGCGTTAGCGCCTGCCTCAATGACTTGCCAAGCATTATCCGGCTTCAAACCGCCATCCACTTCGATCCAAGGATCAAGGCCACGCTCATCACACATTTGGCGCAGATTTTGCACTTTGTTGATCATTTCAGGAATGAACTTCTGACCGCCGAAGCCAGGATTGACACTCATGATCAGCACAAGATCACACAATTCTAGAACGTGCTCGATCAAGCTAAGTGGCGTGGAAGGATTGAGCACAACCCCAGCCTGCTTACCCAACTCACGAATTTGGCCTAGGGTGCGATGCAGGTGAGGAGAAGCATTATGCTCAGCATGCACAGAGATAATATCAGCGCCAGCTTTGGCAAAGTCCTCGACGTACTTCTCAGGCTCAACGATCATGAGGTGCACATCCAGAGTTTTCTGAGTTACTGGACGCAATGCCTGCACAATCAGGGGACCGATGGTGATGTTCGGCACAAACCGGCCATCCATGACATCGATATGCACCCAATCAGCACCTGCTTCATCGATAGCGCGAACCTCATCACCCAGCCGACTAAAGTCAGCCGACAAAATTGATGGAGCAACAACAACTGATTTTTGAGACTGGGTCTGAGCCATAGCTGAGGGTTTCTCCTAAATGCTTTAGTAGTTATCGTAACAAAACCTTTAGCTTTTCAACAGACCTCAAACATTTGATTCAAGCGGCTTTCTTAAAAGTCAGGGGGCTGGTAGCGATCGCATTTTTCCAGCGGCGCAGTGCAGTGTCAGGGCGATCGCGGACGATCACAGTCCGTAACATCAACGATGTTATCTGTTACGAAGTGATGACAGAGAGAATTGCTAATATCTAAGGCATCACAGCTATTTGGCGCTGACTTGATCAGCAGACCCATTAAAACGACTTAGCGTACTAAGCAATACTGGCGAGAAAGTTGCTAGTGACGTTAACCCCATTACCGTTAGAAATACGCAATCTATGTACTCTCGGCTAACGACTGTGAGTTGTTGGCGAAGTTTTTGAAGAAACTACTGCTTAGGAGTCAAAAAGCCGAATGAATCCATCAAAACTGGCTAGGTTGGCGCGTGACTGGAGGAGTCGTTGTTTATTAACCCTCGGAGCAGTAGGCGTCGGCATGCCGGTATGGGCCTTATCAACTTCGGTCGGGGCGGGCGGCATTGATGCCCTGAAGCTGCACGGCGCACCTTACTTTCTGACCGGCGACAAAATTGCCATCGGCCAAGTCGAGATTGGTCGCCCAAGTCAGTTTGGCTTAGACAAGGTGGCGAATCCTGACTTGCCGGTGAAAGTCGGTCGGGTCTTTTTTCTCGATCAGCAGCCCAACCCCAACCAGTATGTCGATGGACACGCGGCGAATGTGGCCAGTGTCATGGTTAGTCAGGACAAGACCTTGACCGGGGTAGCCCCGAATGCGGTGCTCTATGCGGCGGCGATCGGTCCAATTCGCGGACGCAGTGGCCAGCCTGAGGAATGTTTTGCGTCTCAGCGAGTCGCCCTCAGTAATGGTGGCGATGTGCGAGCGATTAATTTTAGTTTTGGCGAATCCCTCAGCCGTGATCCCCGATCGAACGCAGTGTTAGATGGCAATGCTTTATTGACTCAATGCATTGATTGGTCGCAACGTATCCATGATGTGCTCTATGTCGTGGCGGGCAATCAGGGAGGCGGGGGAATTCCCATTCCCACCGATAATTTCAACGGCATCAATGTGGCCTATTCCCGTGAGGTTGATGGCGTATTTACGAAAGTCGACTTCGCTAACCTGAGCAGCGAGCCAGACTTCCAACCCCGGCGATCGCCCGCGCCCGAAAGCAAC
>CAZFWL010000533.1:0-3339 GCA_964522775.1 uncultured Halomicronema sp. | reverse complement strand
AGGGAACTGCCGATAGAGAAATTTTCCCAGGGCCAAGTTTGGCCCCATATAGTCCAGGAAAATCGTCAAATCAATAGGCGTTTGTCGAAAAAATGCCTGCGCTTGGCGCTGCATTTTCAAGGAGGGAATGAGGAAGGGCAAGGCCTCAAAAATACCCACTGCACCGATCGGGGTCGTGTTGCCGATTACATGGGTATCGGCTGCCGCCATCCGCTCTCCGCCTAATCCTGAAAGGGTGAGCGCCAGACCTGCTGATCGGGCTTGACGGTGTAATGCTTGGGCCAGATAAGCCCCCTGTAAATCGCCGGAGACTTCACCAGTGCTAATAAAGATGTGGAGGTCTTGAGGGCGATCGCTGGTTAGAGAGGCAGGACTTGTCATTCTCCAGACTGGGTTGCTTTGACGCGACTATTGCCTACCATCGGTCCGCGACGACCCGTTTCGTTTGAGGAGGTTTGCAAAAACTGTTGGAGGTGTTGCACAAAGGTATTTTGCTTTGCTGAAACGTCTAACTGTGTCAGGGCAGTTTGCAACGGCAGGTCAGAACGATAAAGCAGCCGGTAGGCCTCTTTCAGTTCGCGATAGTAACGTCCTCCCTCTTGGCTGGTGATCCCAGCGCGCTTGAGCCCGATCGCATTCAGCCCCCGCACCCGACAAGGATTGCCTTCCACCACCATGTAGGGGGGCACATCGCGATCAATGCGGCTCATGCCACCTAACATCGCATACCGCCCAATATGGACAAACTGATGAATGCCTAAAACGCCCCCAATCACGGCATTCGACTCAATTTCGACATGCCCAGCGAGAGAGACGGCGTTGGCGATGATGATCTGATCTGCCAGCACGCAGTTGTGGGCCACGTGAACATAGGCCATTAACAAGTTGTCGTTACCCACAACGGTTGCTTCTCCAGCATGGGTGGCGCGGTTAATGGTGACGTATTCACGAATCCGGTTATTGTCGCCAATTTTAACCAGACTCAAGGAGCCGTCATACTTCAAATCTTGGGGCTCAATGCCAATGACTGCGCCTGGAAAAATCTGGTTTTTGGCCCCGATTTCAGTGTGACCATCGATGACCACATGGGCCCCAATTTCAGTGCCGGGGCCAATGGTGACTTTCTCTCCAATTACAGCGTACGGACCCACTTTGACCGTTGGGTGCAGAGTCGCCCCTGCGTGAATCACCGCTGTTGGATGGATAAGCCTAGTCAAGGACATGCCTCCGGAACCCCGAGTATCAGTAAGATGCACAGTCATTATGCAAAATTGAGGGCTAAATTAATCAACAACGGAAAACATGAGTTCGCCCTCGCACACGAGTTGGCCGTCAACTTCAGCTCGCGCCTGCATTTTGCCAAATCGCTGTCGTTTGATGGCCAGAAGTGTGACAGTCATTACGAGCTGATCACCGGGCACAACCGGGCGCCGAAACCGCACTTTATCAATTCCTGCAAACATACACAGGCCATCGACGCCAGGTATCTGAGTGAGCACAACGCCGCCGACTTGGGCCATTGCTTCGACAATTAAGACCCCAGGCATAATTGGGCGATTGGGAAAATGTCCCTGAAAGTGCGGTTCGTTAAAGGTGACATTTTTAATGCCAGTCGCTTTTTCGCCAGGAACATAGTCAATAATGCGATCGACCAGGGCGAATGGATAGCGATGAGGTAGTAGCTGCTGAACTTCTTCAACAGAGTAAGTCGTTTTGACGGCAGTATCTTCTACCGATGCAGTCGATGCCGCAGGAGAAGAGCCGGAGTTTGAGTTAGTGCTGACCACGGTTGTCATGGATTCCTTCACAGCTGGCTGCATCAGCCAAAGGCGTTTACTTTAGAAAATCTTTACTATTCTCCCACTTGAGGTGCATCCTCGCTAGATGCCGTGGGCAGTTGAGATCGCGTTAGCAAGCTGCACATGCAGATGATGACTGGCTTTGTAAGCCATGATGTGGGCTCGTGGTAGCGTCCCCAGCAGGCTTAAGTCACCGAGTAAGTCCAATAATTTATGGCGCACTGGCTCATTATCAAAGCGCAGCGGCGGATTGACCCAACGGTCACGATCGCAAACGAGGGCATTCTCCAAGCTTCCGCCTTTAATCAAGCCCTGCGATCGCAAATATTCAATCTGATGGGCGAGGCCAAAGGTGCGGGCTGGAGCAATCTGAGTGACAAAGCCACCTTCCCTAGGGGCCCAACTATGCCACTGATTACCAATGGGTTCGACGTCAAAGTCAATGCCATACGTGAACCTTGTTTCGGCTGCGGGCATCGCCACCACAAACGCGTCTTGGTCGCGCACCCAAAAGGGTTCTTCGATCACGATCTCGGACCGCTCAGTATCTTGTTGCTGCAGTCCATCAGCGGCGATCGCCTCACCCCAAAGTAGTGCTGAGCCATCGAGCAAAGGCATTTCAGGCCCTGTGACCTCGATGTAGGCATTGTCAACTTCTAGGCTCACCATTGCTGCCAGCAGATGCTCAACGGTGCGCACCGTCGCCACACCGCTACCTAACTCAGTGGATAGTAAAGTTTGACCCACTGCCGCCACTCGCGCCGGAATTTCCGGTTGCTCGGGTAAGTCAATCCGCCGAAAAATCCGGCCGGTATTAGGTGGAGCGGGAGTGATTCTGACTTCGACTTCGACGCCAGAATGTAGCCCAATGCCAGACTGAAGTACGGGTTGCGCCAGTGTGTGTTGCCAATGTGAACTAGTTGCCGACTCGGCGCTCGCGTGGTCTGTTTGTAGCTGGGACTGAGTCATGACTTAAAACCGTTCGCCGATACCGAAGTGAAGTCGTCCGTCGCCATCATCACTAAAGCCATAGTCCACTCGAATTGGGCCGAGCGGAGTCTGCACCCTAACGCCAGCCCCATAGCCAAAACCACTACCCGGCTTACCCCGGTCGGGTCCCGGTGAACCAATGACGTCATCCCCAGTGCCAAGGTCGGTACCCGCGTCTAAAAAGAGAGCGCCACCGATGAAAGAGAACAGCGGGAAACGATATTCCAAAGAGGCTTGGAGATAGCTTTGTCCAGTACCGAGCTCGCCTTCGTCATAGCCCCGGACAGAGTTGGTGCCGCCAAGGGAAAAGGCTTCGTAAGGAGGAAAGTCACCAATGATGCTGCCACCCTGAACATTAATCGCCAATGCCTGCGGCCCTTCACTAAAGTTGAGGAAAGACACCGGGACATAATAGCTGTAACTAGCCCGTACTCGGTTGAAGAAAATGTTGCCGCTGCCGAGAGGAATAGACTGCTCGGTCCCCAGCCTTAACACCGAACCGCTGGTCGGCGTCAGGCTATTGTTGCGCTGGTCTTGGACGACACTAAAC
>CAZFWL010000532.1:0-3344 GCA_964522775.1 uncultured Halomicronema sp. | reverse complement strand
CAACTATTGCTGCGCCGCGTCTTGAAAGAAGATGCCAAAACCTTTTATGGCCGCGTTGTGCAGCCCCATCGATTTCTACTCACCTTGACCGGGGCAGCCGTCGCCTTCGATGTCGTGGCGTGGATTTTGCTGCAAGGCATTTGGTATGTGCCCTGGTATCCCAATCTTGAGTTTGGACTGACCTTAGCGCTCACCGCAGTATTGGGGTTGCTGCTGTTTCGATGTTTTCAGACTTACTTTAAGGAATATTTGCTGAATGCGGCCCTGGAAGAAGGTCGCAAAACCAATAGTGAACTGCTTTTGGTGGGGCGGTTTTTGGCGATCACGGGGTTGATTCTTACCCTATTCACGCTGTTTGCCCAAACCCACCGGATCAACATCATCGGCATTTTTGCCAGTTTAGGGGTGGGAGGCATTGCGATCGCCTTCTCCGCGCAAAAGGTGTTGGAGCAACTGCTGGGTGGCGTGGTCATCTATGTAGATCGCCCCTTTACCGTCGATGACTACATTGGGTTGCCCGATGGCACGTTCGGCCGGGTGGAAGCGATCGGCCTGCGTTCCACCAAAATTCGCACCTCGGGGAAAGGGACCTTAGCCGTGGTGCCCAACAGTTCCCTGATTCAAGCGACGGTTGAAAATTTCACCGGGGCGAAGAAAGTCATGGCGATCGTCTATCTCAACCTGTACCGCAACGTGGCGGAAGACGAGCAAGCTTTGATTCGGCAGGTAATTTTGGAAAGCACGCAAGATATTTTTGGTATCGATAACCGCAGCACCAACATTGCCTTTCGCAACTTGGATGAAGGCCGCCTGACTCAAGTCCAAGCGACGCTGTTCATCTTGGGGGCGACGGGCAGCTCTATGGAAATTCGTCGTCAACTCTTGACCATTGCTAATCAAAAAATGACCGAGCGCCTGAAGTCCTACGGCATTTCCTTTGATATTGAGGAACCGACGGTTTACGTTGACTCACCCATTACAATTTGACCGCGATGTCGCGTTGGTTGCCACTGCTTAGATAGGGGCGGCCGCTTGTTCATGTTTGCAGAGACACTACGGGATGGATACGGAATCGATTGACGTTAAAAGCTTGCTGGAGTCAGTGGGCATTTCGTTTGGCAATACGCCGACGTTGCTGATTTTTGGGGTGTCATTATTCCTGGCCCTGGTGATTGGTCGTTTTACCCCGGGGATTGTCCGGCTCTTCATCCGGCGGTTTTCGCCCGAGCAGGTGACCCATCTGTACGAAAACCTCATTGATCCACTCAGCGGCGCATTCCAGTTTGCGGGCACGATGCTGCTGATCTCGTTGTCAATGGTGTGGCTCAGCGAAGGCTATCCCGCCCTCAGCGCCTTTCTTGATCCGTTTGTTGATCTGGCGCTGATTAGCAGTATGGCCTGGTTAGCGTCGCGAGTGTTTGGCCGCATCTTTCGCATTTATGGGGTGGAATTGCTGAAAAAGATGGGTCGCGAAGTGGATGAGATGCTGCTGGTCTTTGAAACAATTACCAACGTGGTCATTGGCTTTATCGCGGTGTTGGCCTTTGCCCAAAGCCAAGAATTTAACCTCGTCGGGTTATTTGCCAGCTTGGGTATTGGAGGTTTGGCGATCGCCTTTGCCGCCCAAAAAATTCTGGAGCAAATGCTCAGCACCATTGTGATTTACCTTGATCGCCCCTTCATTCCGGGAGAGTACATTCGCCTGAGTGACGGGCAACTGGGGCGGGTGGAATCCATTGGGCTGCGATCGACGAAAATCCGTACGGCAGCCAAAAGTACCCTGTTCATTCTCCCCAATTCGACTCTGCTGAACATGGAAATTGAGAATGTGAGCCGGGCCAAAAAAGTCATGGTGATGCTATATCTCGACTTCAATCGTCGGCTCACAGATGAAGACGCCGCGCTGGTGAGACAGGTGATTACGCGCGGCACTAACTCTGTGTTTGGCGTTGATCCGGGCAGTACGAGTATCGTCTTCCCCCACAGCGGTGAAGACAATGGCCGCGCTGACTATTACATGCGCCGCGCCCGCGTCACCTTCTTTATTCTTGGCTCAAACGAGAGCTCCATTGAACTGCGTAAGCGCCTGCTGGAGTTGGCGAACGACACGATCGCGAAAACCTTGGACAGCTACGGCATTCACTTTGACATGCAGGAACCGACGGTATACGTCGAATCTCCTGTGACGCTGTAAATTCCAGATTTGAAAGGTTGCTGTTACGACCCTACTCGTCAGCCGATGAGGCAGGTTGCGATCGCCGCGTTATGATCGCGTTAGCGTGACTACTGTTTGCCGCCCATGACAGTTGCTTTGGCGACTCCTCTCAACCAAATTTTGCTGGCTCCGGGTAGCGCCATCACGGTCAATGGCTTGACCTGGCAGTACTACGAGTTGCTCTTGGCTGAACTCGGTAGCGATCGCGCGACCCGACTTGCTTACGATACTGGGACGCTAGAGATTCGGGTGCCTAGCCAGCTACATGAAATTCTCAACCGACTCTTGAGCAAAATTGTTTTTGCCCTGGCTGAAGAATTAGAAATTGAAATTGTTGATTTAGGCTCGACCACTTGGAATCGTTCCGACCTCGATAAAGGCATCGAGCCAGATAGCTGCTTTTTTATTCAAAATGCTCAGTGCATCACAGGGCTAAATCCTGATATTCCTGAAAATTTGCCGCCAGATTTAGCTATTGAGGTGGATATTGCCAGCGCCTCTGACAACAAAGTGGCAATTTACCAGGCCCTGGAGGTACCAGAACTGTGGATTTACCGACAGGGGCAACTCAAAATCCTCCATCTGACTCCTACCACTGTCAGCGAAGCAGAGATAAGCCGGGCATTTCCGCAGATTACCTCCCAGCAGTTACAAACTTGGATTGAGCTGAGAGAAACCGCCACCGACATTACAGTCATCAAAGCCGTGCGTCAGTTTTGTCAAAGCAGATCGGCTTGAGCCTGCTGAATGATGTTCCCAGACATATTGGTTTAGGGAACGGATCCGCATCCTCTGAATCCTCTGACAATGATTACTGTCAAGACACCATCAAGCTTATTTTTACTGGATGTTGTCGCAGTCGCAGTCGCAGTCGCGTTGATCACGAATTGGGCAATACTCTTGGCGGCTGGACATCACACCTGCAGCTGCAAGGGAATGGAGCTATGGGGGCTCCCAGTAAAAATTTCCAGCACGATGTAGCGTTTGTAGTATTTGTAGTATATAGTGGGTTAATTCATATCGAACTCATGGTGGCCTTATGGCTCAGTTCGCTGACGTAATTAAATACTACAGAAACTACAAAGCGATCGCGGTCTTGTCGCGTCTCATGCAAACATGTTTGTGGCCG
>CAZFWL010000531.1:0-3346 GCA_964522775.1 uncultured Halomicronema sp. | reverse complement strand
AGTTCTTAGTTTTGCACCCTAGCAATCAAAGATTACAGCCAGCCACAGGTGCACTGTATTGTCACACATGGGCTTGTAATCGCGATCAGCCCGATGACTGAATTTACACACTAGAGCGCTTCAGTGCCAAGCGACTGAACTCCCTCACTTGGCTAAATATCTGCGGCTCAATCATGAACAGAGTAGCTAGGTAAGCCGCGCCACCACAACTGGAGCAGAGCACTAAAATAATCAACGGCGAGAAGCCCGAGCCCAAAGCTGTTTTGACCGCCAGAATCGCTGCTGTCATCGCCAGCGTACCCAGCAACGGTGTGACCAACTGCTGAAAATAGTCAGCCAGCGACGTTTGCAGCAAAATCCCTACGAGCCATTGCCCGACGGGAAACATCACATAAAAACGCACGGCATAAGCAAATGCAACAGCAACAATGCCCCAACGGAAAGCAATGATAAAACCGACAAGGTTAAGCGCTGTATCACATAGGCCAAAGTACAGGCGCCAGGCAGGCTTATTGAGCGCCATAAAAATTGAGCTCTTGAAAAAAGTCACTGCACGCATAGTGCCAACAATGGCAAACAGCTGTAGCACTGGCACTGCTGGCAGCCAAGCTTCACCAAACAATAGAAGAATCAGCTCATGAGCCAACAGTGCCACCCCCGTGAATACAGGAAATGAGATCAAGCTGGTGAGCTTTGTCATTAAATGGAAAGAGTCTGTTAGTTTCTCGATATCATCTTGCAAGCGCGAAAAAATTGGTAACGCGACTTGGTTGATCGTTTTAATCAACAGCATCGATAACATCGTAAAAACTCGATACGCCAAACTGTATAAGCCCAACGCCGCTGCACCTAAAAAGTAGCCAATCAACAAGTCATCAGCGCGCGTATGAAAGAAAGTAAGAGCGTTAAACCCTAGAGTTGTTATCCCAAAATTCCAAAGGTCTCGTAAATGACGAACAGAAAAGGTAAAACCGGGTCGCCAATCGCTGAAGTGCCATAGCGTCATCGCGGCGATGAGTTCATAAATAATTTGCTGGCAGACCAAACTCCAAACGCCGAATCCAGTAATCGCCATCGCGATACCCACCACCCCACTCAAGGAAGTTCCCCAGAGAGATCGCATCGCGATCGCCTTAAAGTTAAATTCCCGTTTGAGCACAGCACGCTGCACTGTACTGAAGGAGGTAATCACGAATAAGACCGAAAAACCCCGCAGAATTGGGGCTAGATCAGGCTCCTGAAACACGACGGCGATTTGCTCAGCCGCCACCAGTGTCAGGCCAAATAAGACAAGACTAATAAAAAGATTGAGCCAAAAGACAGTATCTAAATGCGCTGGCTCCACCTCCTTTCGTTGGATGATCGCCTTAGCAAACCCCTCACCCAAGAAGATTTGCATGAAAGCCAAAAATACATTAGCTAAAGCAACCAAGCCAAACTCAACCGGAGTCAGTAAGCGCGCTAGCCAAAAGAAGATAATAAATGAAACCGACTGGCTTCCCCCTCTTTGAATAGCAGACCAGACAACGCCTTTAATTGCTTGCTGCTTCAGATCCATTTTGCTGGGCTATGACTGAGATTTTCTCGAAATATTGACAACTTACTTTTTGGCTTGCATGCGTCATCTTCTTCTGGAAACCCTTCCAAAGTGGATCTTGACTTTTTCCCATGTCCCTAGATATTGCAAGGCAAGTGTCACACCAAACACTTCGCAACCATGCCTGAAGCCAGTCACTCTGGGATTCATAAAAGCATCAACAAAAGCGGATCGCGGCGAACAAAACCCAGTCACAACCAGAAATGTAAACATGGCTTGCCGTCGCCACCAACTTTTTTCCAGCAGAACCAAGCGATCATACGAACCACCAGCAGTTCGTATCTTTTTATTTTTCAGGCTTTCCCATGAGCTACGAGCTGGATGATGGATTTTCATCGCCGGAACATATTGCTGTTTAAATCCAGCTCGAAAAACACGATGGCCCCACTCCAGATCGCCTCCTGACTTCAGCTCATCGTTAAACTTGCCCACAGCTTCAATCACATATTTGTGGACTAATACGTTAGCCGTAGCTCCGCCCCGACGTTGCTTCATGTACCTTTGCTGAGGAAACGCTGTCCCCATTTGAAAGCGCTCAATCAGGTTAGATGCCTGTTTAGATTCAGAAAAAACCTCAATATAGCCAGTCGCCATATCTATAGAATTGCGCCTCATCCAGGATGCCCCTTGCTCCAACCAATCACTTTCAGGAATACAATCAGAATCTGTAAACGCAATTAAATCCCCACTAGCGAGGTCAATTCCTCGATTACGAGCAGCATAGGAGCCTGTTTTTAATTCAACATCAAAAATATCGACCTGGTAACGACCAACGACATCCTTGACTGCATCAAGAGATTTCGAACCATTGTCGATCACAATAATTTCAATCTGAGATCTCGGGTAGGTTTGTTGATTGAGCGCAGCCAGACAAAAGCCCAGCCGCTCAGCATCCTCATACACTGGAATAATAATAGAAATACGGGGCAGGCTCGACATAGCTGTTTACCCTTGCTTGGATAAAATATTTAAAGATAGATTTACTTTGGATATTTCGAAAATAGTTTCAGCTTAGAAAAGGCTAATAATTTAGCAATAATCACAAAAGAGTTATAAGCCCATTACGCACGCCTAGATCTTCCGCCAAATTTGATACGTATAAGCTCTAGGGAGCTAACGCATCGAGATAGTATCAACAACGAAATCATTTTCGCTTTCAAAGAAATGCTTTTCACCTGCGAGTCAGAGATCAGTGTTGATATCACACCTTTTGAATTAACGTAGGGAAATAGTCCAAACAAAAGCCCTCGAATAAAAGTAGATTGGCGTTGCCAATAAGTTCTAGATCGCTTCATCTGTAAGTCATAATGACCTCCGATTAATCGCCGAGCGCGCACACAAAAACTACGTAAAGTCTGATGGGTAGGATGATAAACCAAGCAAGTATCCACGTACACCTGGTGATAGCCCGCAGCATAAACTCGTTGGCCCCACTCCAAATCACCGCTCGATTTCAACGTGAGATCAAACATCCCTACCGTTTCGAATACCTGACGATAAGTAAATATATTGGCAGTAGCCCCAAAATGAGCTTGACTCACAAATTCATCCTGCGGCAACGCACGGATGCTCTCATACAGTTCTACCGCTGTTGGATGTTCTGGATTTTGCAGCACCATCTTGATTTTTCCTGCAGCTAAGCCGCATTTAGGTAAGCTGTTTAGGGCTTTTACTCCTGTTTCTAACCAGTCAGGGCTAGGAATGCAATCAGCATCTGTGAAAGCAAAGATGTCCCCCTTAGCTAAAGTA
>CAZFWL010000530.1:2060-3371 GCA_964522775.1 uncultured Halomicronema sp. | reverse complement strand
GTCAGTTGGTCCTGCTGCACTTGCAGTTGGGCTTTGGTCAATTCCACTTCAGCATCCCGCAGAGCCGATTGCGCATCCTCCAAGGCTCGCTGATCCGTGCGCAAGTCGTCTTCCGAAATAAAGCCTTGTGCTAACAAGTCCGTTGAGTCGGCTAAACGAGTTTCGGCATCCACTACCCGAGATCGCCGCTCGGCCACCACTTCTTGTTTACGCTGGAGATCGAGCTGATTGATGCGGGCCTGTACTGAGCGATCGGCGAGGGTTTGCTGCAAATCGCGATCGCGGAGCTCCAACAACACCTGCCCCTGAGCGACTCGCTCCCTTTCATCCACCAAGACGGCCTGTACCGTGACATCACGAGGCGCTTTGAAGGTCTGTTGTCCGCCGAGTTCTACGCTGCCCGCCTCAGTAATGACCACTTCTAAATCATCGCGAGTCACGGGCGCAGTACTCACCACCACGACATCAGACGACGACTGGCCAAACGTCCGATAGCCGAGCCATCCCCCAATACCAACAATCGCCACCAGTCCAGACGCCAAAATCCATCTGACCCCGCTGGTAGTTTTGGCCTCTGTCTCGGCCCAAAGCGCTAACTCGTCTTCAGTTGAGGAAGACATGGAGGTCGCGGCTGAGTCCGTTGGCGGCTCCTCGGGAGAGGAGGCTTCCACAACTTGATCTGGATTAGGGGGCACACCTGAATCATCCACGGTAATTTTGGTCAGTTAAAGGGTCTTGTCAATCATTTATGGCGGTAGCCGCTACGGTCAGGGGGCGATGGCGTCAATCATCAGACCGCTTGAGGCGACAGATGATCATTCACGATTTGGCCGTCGCTTACCTGAATGATGCGCTTACTGTAGCAAGCCACCTCGTGGGAATGGGTGACCATCACGATGGTCATGCCGCTGGCGTGTAACTCATCAAAGATCGTCATGACTGTTTCAGCCGAATGAGTATCCAACGCTCCTGTGGGTTCGTCTGCCAACAAGAGGAGAGGACGATTGACAATGGCGCGGGCGATCGCCACTCGCTGTTGCTGACCACCCGACAGTTGAGTCGGTCGTTTGTCGAGCCGGTGTCCCAATCCCATACGCCGCAGAGCCTCAGCGGCCAAGCGTTGGCGCTGCCGCCGCCCCACCCCGGCATACATCAGCGGCAAGATCACATTTTCCAGAGCCGTGAGATTATTGAGCAGCTCGTATCGCTGAAAGACAAACCCAATCTGGCGATTTCGCAGCCGCGCCAGCCGATTTTTGCCCAGGCGAGATACATTGACACCATCCAGCTCATAACGCCCCCGGCTCGGCC
>CAZFWL010000530.1:0-2043 GCA_964522775.1 uncultured Halomicronema sp. | reverse complement strand
AGACAGCCAATGATATTCATCAAAGTCGTCTTACCCGAGCCCGACTCGCCCATAATGGCGCAATATTCGCCCCGATGAATGGTGAGGCTAATGCGATCGCAGGCTTTGACCATCGCTTCTCCATCACCATAGATGCGCGAGATCTGCTCTAGCAGCACTACGGGCTTGAGCGGTGTCATCGTCCCCTGGGGGTGGGGAGCCGTCCCCGTCGATGCAGATAGGGTCATGGCAATTAGCTAACGTTCGCCTTGATTTTAGCTTGCCCATCAGCTCCGGTTGCCAGCGCAAGACATCCGTTCGCCCCGCTATTCTGGCGCCAAGGCGGCTTGGTGCAGGGCGATCGCAGACATAGCCGCCACCGTCGTCCGAAATTGCCCGGTCTCATCAACAGTAATGACGCGATCGCAGGCCCGAGATAAATTCATTTCAGCGCTCATCACTTCGCAATAATCACCAGCCGGGAGCTGAGTTTGAAAGGTCTGGGTCAGCGTTCTCGATTCGCGATTGATCACCACAAAGCCGCGATCACCGCGACCAAAGGCGATTTGGTTGCCGCCGTTGCTCCACCAGTCTGTAACCCCAGGCTGACCTTCAGTTGCCATCCGAAAAGCTACCATCGCCGTGATGGCCGGTTGGCGATGCTCACAGACCCATTCGCCGCCACAGCCGAGGCGATCGGGCTGGTGCACTGTCCGGGTGCGCCCATCGGCCGTTGTGGGTGGGCCTTGCTCAGACGTTTCAAATGCGTAGCTCGACATAATCCGGGGCTGGCCGTAGGGATAAGCCAGCATGAAGACCATCGCCAGGGTATGCAAATCCCCGTCTTGGTAGGTGACATAGTTGCCGCCCCCGCCATGGCCCCGTTGCTTATCGTGATTATCGATAAACACCACCGATTGCTGACTAGGCACTAAATCAGCATCGGTCAGCGCTGCGGGCAAATCGGCTGGCGTGCGATCTCCCACGTTCAAAAATGCCTCTCCGACCAAACGACCATACTCAAAGTCGATGACATGTCCCGACTCGTAATAGTCATGCTTTTTAATCGCCTCTGTGCCCGGGTCGATGACTTCTTGATAAATGAATGGGTCGGGCTCAACGCGATCTCGCACCTGCTGCAAAATTGCCGCCAATTCTGCACTTCGCATATGCTTGGCCGCATCAATACGAAATCCAGCAATTCCCAAGCTCGCCAAATCAGTCAGGTAAGCCGCTAACTGTGCCTGTACCGACGGTAAAGCCGTATTCAAGTCAGGCAGCTCCACCAACTCGCACTGAGTAACCTCGTCAGCGTTTTGATAATCACGAATTGGCTGGCGGCAATTATTAAAGTCAGCAGAGCCGTACAAACCTGGATGGTCATAGCGGCGAAAGGTTGTTCCGGCCGAGCCTGGGACAGCATCGATCGCGGCCATATGGTTGATCACAGCGTCGGCGTAAATATCGACGCCGACGGCCCGACAGCGCTGCACCATATCGGCCAGTTGAGCGCGATCTCCACTACGACTCACGAGTTGATAGCTCACGGGTTGATACCGCTGCCACCAAGGAAACTCTAAATCCGGCACAATAACATGCTCTTGCGGCGGCGAAATCTGTACCGCCTGATACCCCTTGGGTCCCAACACTTGTTCGCACTCTTGAGCAATGTCTGGCCAAGTCCACTCAAACAAATGTACGATGACACCCGTCTCTGGAGAGGGCGCTGAGACCGCTTTGGGGGCCACCGTATTCAAGGATTCGGCCGCAGCGTCCCAGCCACAACCGCCCAGCAAGACACCCGCTGCCAATGCAAAGAGCCGCCAATTGCCCGCTCCAACCCTCATGCCATTACCCCGGATGCCTCACAAACCCAGTATTTTCTCGCACACACCAAGGAAATCGCTCATCTTGAGCGGATTCGCATTCTAGAGAAAATAATCAATTGCGTCAGCACCCAGCGAAATCTCAATCCAACAGTCCGGCCTCAAGTATGCACTGGCCAGGCCGTTCACCGATAGCGAGCCAAGAGCCCCAAAATCGACTTCAAAAGCCTAAGAATTC
>CAZFWL010000529.1:0-3380 GCA_964522775.1 uncultured Halomicronema sp. | reverse complement strand
AGCGGGGGTGCGGGTGATCGCGAGGGGCCAGTCCGCAATGGGACGATCCAGATGAGCGATGCGGGCGCTGTGGGTCAATACTTCCAAACCGTCCAAGTCACCATAGGCATAGAACGGATCACGGGTATTGTCACTCGCGATCGCGACGGGAATGCCCGCCGACTTGAGTTCTTGTAGAAGGGTGACGCCGCGATAGCGCGGGGTGCGTCCGGGATGACGGTCTTGCAAATAGAGATTGCACAGCGGCAGGCTCACAATGCCAATGTTGGCTGCTTTGACCAGATCCAAAGTGGCCGCAACGTCCTCATCTGACTGTACTGACAGCGAGCAGCAGTGACCGCAAATCACCGGATTTGCGAATCTATGGCGCAGTTTTGTCTCCGCTACGGCGCGGAGCACCTGTGAGGCTGGGTCGAGGCTTTCATCTACATGTAAATCGATTGCCAGATCAAACTCAGCCGCCAGGGTAAAGAGTTGTTCTAGCTGCTTAGTTAGGTCGGGGTTGGGATAAACCACCCCCCCGAGAATGCCCTGATGCTCGGCGACAAGCTGCGCGAGTTGATGACCTTGCTCAGTGAGGTAATAATCCAGCGACACTAAGTTCACTGCTTGAAGGGCGAGGCGATCGCGCCAAGCCGCCTGTAACGCAGCTAAAACTTCCAGGGCTGTTTTCGCCATCGGCCCAAATGCGTCGAAATGCGTCCGCAGGGCTTTAGTACCGTGGGCATAGGCACACCGCAGGCTAAACTCCATGCGCTGGTGCAGCTCGTCGGGCTGCCAGTTGGGGGCATCCTGTATCACCGCTGCCAATGCCTGCTCAAAGGTGCCGTTGGGATTGCCCTGGCGGGGCCAAATATGTCCCTTATCCAGATGGGTATGCATATCGACGAAGCAGGGAAAGATCAGCCCCTGGGCTAAGTTCACCGATTGAGCTTCAGGGGGAGCCGTACCGACGGGGGCGATCTCGACAATCTGGCCTGCTTGGATCTGCACATCTGCCGCAACTAAATTCTCGAAAAAGGGAGCTGTTGCCAGCGACTCAATCACCGGTCGGTGACTGACGGTTTCGTCTAAAAAACATTGGGGAATGCGCGCATTGCATAGCCAGAAGGAGACCGCTGGCGGCGGTGTAAGAAAAGGAGTCATGGCCATGGTCAACAAGTACGCATAACAAGCAGCAACCTTCAGATCAGCGCTTAGGGAGTGCCGTCAATGTAACAGTTTCCCCTGGTGCAAAATTAATTTTCTTGCTGGAGGGCACTTTCGTGCCAATGGCGGAGCAGGCGATCGCTCAGCCAGGTCAAGCTCACAAAGATCAGCACCCCCAGCACTGTGGTCATCACCAGGGCAGCAAACATTCGGGGAATCTGGAGCTTATAGCTCGACATCAGAATCTGGTACGCAATACCTGAGCGTGCGCCCCCGGTGCCGGCGACAAATTCGGCCACCACCGCGCCAATGAGGGCTAAGCCGCCGCTGATGCGCAAACCGCCCAAAAAGTAGGGCATAGCGCTGGGTAATCGCAAATGCCAGAGCGTTTGCCAGCGAGAAGCTCCATAGAGTTGGAACAGATTTAGCAGGTTGCGGTCGGCACTATTCAGCCCCAGAGTCGTGTTCGAAATGATCGGAAAGAGAGCGACAATCCACGCACACACCACCAAGGCTGCAAATGTACTGTTTTGTAGCCAGATAATAATCAGCGGCGCGATCGCCACAATTGGCGTGGTTTGCAAAATCACCGCATAGGGAAACAGACTGCGCTCAATCCATTTGCTTTGGGCAAACAAGACTGCGATCAACACGCCGGAAGCCGTCGCTGCCAAAAACGCTGTCACCGTGATTTGCAGCGTGATCAATAGAGACGGAAATAGCTCTGACCATTCAGTAATTAGGGTTTGCCCGACCAACAGTGGCCCCGGCAGTAGATATGGGGGGATGGCAAATATCCGTACGGCGCCTTCCCACAGCAGCAGGGCTATCATCCCTACCATCAGCGGCGCGACCACTTCTGGACGCGCGATCGCAGCCCAACCATGAGCGAGCCAGGACGTCCTCGAAGCGGTCGGGTTTGGGGATGGTGCGGCAACAGCCGACAAGGGCGATTCTTTGAGCATTAGGGAAACACCGATGCCGATGTAGACAAAGAAGATGGGGACTCGCCTGCAGCCAACCAGTGGGCAATATCGCGGCAGTATTGATTGAACTGAGGTGACGTGCGAAATGCTTCGTTTCGAGGATGAGGCTCGTTGATTGGCACCTCGGTGAGGATGCGGCCTGGTTGCGCTCCCATCACTACTACCCGATTTGACAGATACACTGCTTCGTAAATGTTGTGGGTCACAAATACCACCGTCCAGTGATACTGTTCCCACAGTTTGAGCAGATCACTGTTCAATCGACTGCGACTCATCTCATCTAACGCCCCAAAGGGCTCATCCATGAGCAAAATATGAGGTTGGGTGACGAGGGCGCGGGCAATGGAAACCCGCATTTTCATCCCCCCCGATAGCTCTCGCGGATAGCTCTGCTCAAACCCTTGTAGGTTTACCAAGTTCAACGCCGCTTGAATACGACTGCGACTGACTTGCAGCGACTGTCCCTTGAGCTTCAGCGGTAGGTGCACGTTGTCCAACACCGTGGCCCAGGGCATCAGCGCCGCATCTTGAAAAACGTAGGCTAAATCGCGATCGCCTTCTACTCCCGGCGATTCCAGATAACCGTTCGATGGCGCGGCGAGCCCAGCAATGAGCTTAAGTACCGTACTTTTGCCACAGCCCGACGGCCCGACCAAACTGATAAACTCGCCCTGACGCACCGCTAAGTCGACGCCCTGCAAAGCTATCGTGCCGTTGGCATAGATTTTATTGACCTGATGCAGCGCGATCGCAGTCGCTGTCATAACCCTATCTCAACCCTTGAGGCACAAAACTCAATCCTAGTTAGCCCAGTAGCCAATCCCTAGACTGGTTCCTCAAGACTGGTAATACTCTGACCCTTTGTTCACAAAATCTAGCGAAAAGGCCTGAGTGTAATCGACTTCAGGACTCAGTACCTCCGCCTCTATTAGCTTGTCATAGAAAGACTTCCAGCGCTCATCCGTCATTGCCCCGATACCCATCGACTCGGCATCGCCCGAGACCACAATGCCGTATTCCTTCATCTTGGCGATGCCATAAGCAATCTGTTCATCCGTCATTTCTGGATTGTCTTGCTTGATTAACTCGTTTCCCGGTGTCGGGTCGTCATTGAGATAGCTGTACCAGCCCTTGATCGAGGCATCCACAAACCGCTGCACCAGATCGGGGTCACTGTCTACAATCTCTTGTCGGGTTTCAATCGTTGTGGAATAAGGATCGTAGCCATAGTCAGCCAGCAACAAG
>CAZFWL010000528.1:0-3381 GCA_964522775.1 uncultured Halomicronema sp. | reverse complement strand
CAGCATCACCCTGGGCGCTGGCGTGTTTGCCATCTCCTCGATTGGCTTATTCCTGTTGGGACTGCAAATGATCTGGCAACGGAAAACTGGCGCAACGGCCCCACAGCAATCTACTCCAGAAGCCCAAGATTAATTCAGTACGTATGATCTATAATCAAAACTCTTCGGCGAGGAGACCGAGGCTCCGTCCTCTCCGGTCGCTCTCCGACTCTGATTTGTGGTGCGCTCTTGCTGCTCCTTTGTTCCCTTGTCCCTTCTCGCTCTCATTAAAACTATCGAAAATTTTCCCCAGCACCCTTGATTTTGCTGGGATGCCTCGTAAAGTATCGAGTAATTATTGACCCTGCCCCGTTTTCTCAAAAAGGACGTCTTTCATGGCGATCATTGCCCTCAAAGCCTGGTACCTAGAACAGTACGAACCTGCCAAAGAGCTAGAGCAGCGATCGCAAGATCTGCGCTTGAGCCGCAATAGTCTGTTGAAGTCGGGACTGCGGGCTGATTTTCTTGACGACAGTGAAGCGGTGCGGCAGGCGGACTGGTTTCAGCGTTACCTGGCTGGGGAAGCCGTCGAGTTTTACATCGAGGGCAGCGGCACCTACGCGATCGCCAACATTGATCTGCTCAGCCACGAAATCTATTTCATCAAGCAAGAGTCGTTGGTACAGCAAGACCCATCGATTTTCTTTTGCTACCAGACCGACTACGCTGAGTCGAGTGCGCTGCTCCGCGAAGGCCTAGAAGCACTGCTAGAAAAGGTGAATCAGAGATCGCGCCTGACCATTAGTCTTGAAGAAGCCAATCGCTCTGGAGCCGGAGCCCTAAAACGCAACAGCCCCCTCATGCGCAAACTGCGAAAATCGCTGCTTTTCGTGGCCGATGGAACGTCTGTGGCGCAATTGGCAGGTTCGCCGCCATCACTATTCCCTAGCGCCAGCGTCTGTGTAGAACTAGGCTACGCGCTGCAATGCAAGCGCCCTGAGCAAATTATTCTCGCGCGTCAGGAACGAGACGAGCTGCCCGGTCATTTTCCCTTTGAGATTCCCTCAGAGCAGCAAATTGTGTTTCACAACGCTGCCGACCTCAAAGCCCAGCTCAAAGCCAAGGTCGAAACCGAACTCAAACGCTACAAGTTGCTCTAGCCTCAGGGCCGTGTTGCTAAATTCCAGAGCCGTCCAAATACTCGGTGATGACGCGATCGTCGAGGCGGCAACTCTTGCTTTGCCCAATCGCCACCAACTCTCTTTGACTAATCTTGTCTTCCTTAATGGTTTCCAACTGCTCTTCTAAGGCTTCGATACGATCGACCAGAGCGCGAATCACCTGCGCTTGAGAATCTGGTAAGCGATCGTGATCCAACGGGCCCACTCGTTCGCCCGCTCGATACACCACGCGACCGGGAATGCCGACCACCGTGCAGTCAGAGGGCACCTCGCGCAACACCACAGACCCGGCGCCAATCCGCACATTGTTGCCAATTTGAATATTGCCAAGCACCTTAGCGCCCGCACCCACCACCACGTTTTCTCCCAGCGTAGGGTGACGTTTGCCCGATTCTTTTCCCGTGCCGCCCAGAGTCACCCCCTGGTAAATCAGGCAGTAATCGCCAATGATGGCCGTTTCGCCCACGACAACGCCCATGCCATGATCAATGAAAACGCTATGACCGATGGTCGCGCCAGGGTGAATCTCGATGCCCGTGATAAAGCGGCTAATGTGAGATAACAAGCGCGGCACAAACGGTAAACCTAGATTCCACAGCCAATGGGCAACCCGATGAAACATCAGCGCTTGCAAGCCTGGATAACAAAACATTACCTCTAGCCAATTGCGGGCGGCGGGGTCACGTTCAAAAACAATTTTGAAATCGGCTCGCAATGCTTTCAGCACCAGTCTTGCCTCGCGGAAAAACGTACTGTGCAATTTTAGCGTTACTCACTACCCTCGGGAATATGCATAAAGGTGAGGATTACCCGAGCAGCATTTTCCGCCAAGAGATTCAACGGTTTGGTGGGGCGAATGAGCTATCAATCCCTCGACTGACAAGAACTGCGCTCCCTACCTGGTTTCTTCCCTGAGCACAATCAACAGTCCCATCGTCGATTTGGCGATATAAAGAAAGTCTACGACGGCATCAATCATCGTCTCTTAGTCAAGGTTTGCCCACAATTCTGACGTGGAGTTATGATTTCCCGTCAGTCAGCTGCGTCGTTTTATTGAGGATTCCTAAATGGAACTCGATCCGAAGTCTCTGGACCCTAGCGATCGCTACAAGTTACTCATCGGCAGCGTGGTGCCGCGTCCTATCGCGTTTGTCTCGAGCCTATCGCCGCAAGGAGTCGTAAATTTAGCCCCATTTTCCTATTTCAACGCCGTCGGACATAAGCCATTGGCCCTGATGTTTAGCGTCAGCAAAAAGCCAGATGGCAGCGAAAAAGACACCCTCCAGAATGTCCGCCCGGCCAGCGAAGGTGGGCTCGGTGAGTATGTGATTAATCTAGCGGTAGATGCTTACGTTCAGCAGGTGGCCGAAGCAGCCGAGCCGTTGCCCCATAGCGAATCAGAGTTTGATTATTTGGAGCTAACGAAAGCCCCGAGCAAGCTTGTCGCCCCTCCGCGCGTAGCCGAATCGCCAGTCGCGTTTGAATGCCAGACCTTACAGATTGTGACCGTCGGCGAATTCACGATGGTGATTGGTGAGGTGGTGCATTTGTTTATTCGCGATGACCTGGTGGACGATCGCTACCGGGTTGATACCGACAAGCTAGCGGCAGTCGGGCGATTGGCAGGCTATGACTACTGCCACATACAAGATCGTTTCACCATACCCAACGGCTTTTCGGCGGAGAAAAAAGCAGCTTTGGAGAAACCTCAGCAATAAGCCATTGGGCAAGAAAGGAGCAATATAGTGAGAAGGCCAATAAGCCTAAAACCGCTACCCGATCCAGCAGGCCGCTAGGGATGACCGCACGATGGCGACAAGGATTTGTATGCTGTATGGATATTGTTCTGCAGATGTCGAGGGTGATTTGTGGCCTTAAATTCAACCCTACCCTTCGTTCCTAACCCGGAGACGGCGGCGGGCGACCACTTTGCTATTACCTTTGCACCGCTGGCGCTCGACGAGGCATACCAGTCGGCCGATGACTCGCGCAACGGAGCGATCGTGGTGATGAGCGGCATGGTACGCGACAACACCGATGGTCGCGCCGTTTCTTATCTGGAATATCAGGCCTACGAGCCGATGGCGCTAGAAGTCTTTAAGCAAATCGCAGCTCAGATTCGCCAGCAGTGGACTGATGTTACCCGGGTCGTGATTCACCACCGCACGGGCAAGCTACTCATTGGTGAAATTAGCGTCCTTGTGGTGGTAGGGTGCCCGCA
>CAZFWL010000527.1:0-3387 GCA_964522775.1 uncultured Halomicronema sp. | reverse complement strand
GGATGACATCGGGGCGGCGGCGATCGCCTCTAATTTGGGTGATTTGTTCGCTAAGATTGTCGGAAATCCGGTTTAGATTTAGGCAAGGGAAGTAAGCATGACGCTAGACCCTATGAATGATAGGGATTTTGCCTGTAGATCGTGAGGCATGAGAAATCTCTATCCAAAGGCAGAGGGTGTTATGGAACTGTGAGTTTTGGTGGAGTCTGACACCGATGATGAGTTCCCGTTCACGGTCCTGATGCTGCAGGTAGCCACCTGACGGCAGGCTCTCAAAGGCTGAAGAGCAGAATTATAAACAGCACCGAGGTCAAGCTCTCAAAGGCCGTTCTGACCAGGTTCCAGCGATTCCAGCCCGGTTCGGAATTCCGACGAGCCGCTTTCAATGCTGGGGCATCCATGACATCAACATTGAGCGCTTGGAGCCGATTGTTCAACGGTGAAGGTCGAGAGTTTGAGGATGCGGTTGAACGGAAGGTTGGCGACTCAACATCACAAGCCCCATTCCGGCCATAAACAGCTCAACTGCCGTCGCGATCACCAGACTATTAGACGGCATGCCATCCAGGAAGAACCCCACTAAACGGGAGAGGCCGAAAGAGCCGTAAACGAGGACAGTCAGCATTAATGCCGGAGATCGCACAGTCGAACGCAACACCCCAGTGAGGATGAACAGACCGCTGGCTACCAGCAGTCCGCCAGGTGCACGAATCTCCGAAAGCAGGCTGGGGTCATGGCCCAACATAATGCCGTCGCTGGCGTAGAAGGCATGGGGCACGAGCAGAATGGTGCCGCCAATAGTCACCAGCAGCAGGCCAGAGACAGAGAGAAAAATAATCTTCAAAGATTTCATGGGAGGTTCCTCCAGGGCAGGGGGTTGGCAAACTTACGAAAAAGGAGCATGACGTGCCTCTTTTTGATGCTCCGGTGACAGAGGGTTGAGTGCATAATCGGGAAATTTCGTCGCAATTAGCGGTTTAAACCAGCGATCGCCCCTGCAGTAGAACGTTCTCGAATTAATCCAGCCTGCACCTGATGCAGCGTATGCTCAACCAACCCGGCCGAGAAGTTGGGATGGGGGACGGTATCGGCGATAAAAAGCGTTATTCCCAGTGCCAAAAGCAACCGTTCAATTTTGATGTCTTTGATGATTTGCATGACGCTTTCTCCAATGGGTAAGGAGCTAAATGAATTGAAGCTGTCTGGCAGTTCGTACTTGTTCTGGAATGTTTCGATTTGAAGGGCTGTAATAATTGGATTACAGCCCTTCAAGCCTGATGGGCAATTGCCTAATCGTTGGGACAGTCAGCTAATCGGTTATGCCACTAGGACAGGCTGCAGCAACGACGCATAGTCGCGGATGTACTGTGCAAATTGTCGCGGCTCGTGCCCGGTCACCTGCTGAATATCTTTGGTGATGCGACTGGCCTGGTCTTCGCGATAGTACCGTTCGAGATCGAGCATCCGATCAGCGATCGCCTCAGGCATTCCTTCTGCTAACATGCCGTGCTTCAAGTCCTCCGGGGAGAGACTGATATGACTGATTGAACGCCCCAGCACTGCCGACAGTTCCTGCGCAAGGTCATCGTAGGTCAGGGCCTCGGGGCCGGTTAATGTATAGGCCTGTCCCGCGTGGGTCGGCTCCGTTAGGGCTTTCACGGCCACCGCCGCGATGTCACGCACATCCACGTGGGTGATCTTGGCCTCGCCACTGGCGCTGTAGAATGCTGATTCCGCCTTTATCGTCTCGCTCATGAACGTGACGACATTCTGCATGAAGCTGCTCGCCCGGAGAAACGTCCACGCCATGCCGCTGGATTCAATCGCTTTCTCGACGGGCCGATGCAGCAGGGCGAGACTGAATGCCTCGTCTTCGGCCCCCATGACGGACTGCTTCACGATGTGCTGCACGCCAACCGCTTTTGCTGCTTCGATGGCGTTGAGTTCGAGCTGCGTCTGGTTCAGTGCATTGGGTCCCAGGAGAAAGAGCTTGTCACAGCCCTGAAACGCTGTACGCAAGGTTTCAGGCTGGTTGTAGTCAATGATGACGGCATCAATTCCCTGCGCTAGAGCAGCTTCAACCTTCTCTTTGGAGAAGTAGGCCGCACGAGACGGCACCTTTGCTAATTCAAGCTGCTTAACCAATTCGCGACCAACCGTTCCACCGGCTCCAGTAATACAAATCATGGGTCATTACCTCGGTTAAAAACTAAAGAATTCGAGAGTCGAAAATATGGGCTGATTGCTGCAGATCGCAGCCTGACTAAACCTGGTTCACATCCAGAAGTGAAGTTTGGCTTTAGAGAAAACCACAGGTTTCGAGCTGGACTTGGTATAAGGACGCTTCAAAGGCTGAAGAGCAGAATCATAAACAACACCGAGGCCAAGCTTGCAAAGGGCGGTCTGACCAGGTTCCAGCGATTCCAACCCGGTTAGAAGTTCCGGCGCGCGGCCTTCAGGGCGGGGGCATCCATGGCATCGACATTGAGCGCTTGGAGCCGATTGTTCAGCGGCACATTGATGGTGAAGGTCGAGAGTTGGACGCCCAGAATATAAACGAGCGGGGCCGCGATTAAGAGCAGGCGCTGAGCCCCCTCCAACTGTCCGAAGCCGAGGCCAGCGGCGGTGACCGCCGCCACGATGGAGCCCATCCAGACGGCCACCATGAGGGGTTGATTATTTTGGATTACGCCGTCAATGACCTGAAAGGCGCGGATAAATTCGCGATCGCCCAGCGTTTTGATGCCGGGCATGACGACGGTGGCAAAGGCAAACAGAAAGCCCGCCACCAGGGAACACAACAAGGTCGCCAAAATCAGCAAAATTTGGAAAGTGGATGCCGTTGACATGGTTCAAAATCCTTAATTTGAAACGTTGATTGGGGGGATGAAGTATTGGAGGAATGAGGATTAAATCACTCCATAATTCCTGCTCCCTCTCGAAAGCTGCGGCTACGGCTTATAAATAAGTCGTTCTTTGGAACAAGCCTGAGATTGGATCCCCCTCAATCCCCCTTAAAAAGGGGGAAGTCCCAGCTTGAACCGGATGGAGCCCCCTTTTTAAGGGGGCAGCGACAGCGGGGGATCTACCATTTGCACTCAGTTTCCAGAGATGTTTATACGCCGTAACCAGGGAATCTGAGAGGGAATCCGCGATCGCACGAGCGGCTCAACCGATTCCCTGATGTTGTCGATTTTCCAAGGCAGGCCATTTAGTAAGACAAGCTGGGTGCCTGGTAAACCGAGGACTGATCTGAGAGTTGCTTGAGGATGAAATCGGCCACATCTGCCCGAGAAATCTGGAGAGAAATATTGCGATAGCTGCTGGGGAAATTGTGGCGATAGTGACCGGTCAGCGGTCCATCCGTCAGCGCCCCCGGACGCACAA
>CAZFWL010000526.1:0-3392 GCA_964522775.1 uncultured Halomicronema sp. | reverse complement strand
ATCAAGATGGCCAAATAGATGATCTCAAGGCTTCCCTGATGGTACTCATAGTTTTTCGTTTTACCTGAAAACAGCAAATACTGTAACTCTACAGACAACTGAAGACGGTTGTTTGCTACTCACAAACCTTCTTTGCTTAAGTTTGGCAGGGAGACTGTTAACTGCTTTCTCCCTGTGCTCGGTGTGAGTCTATCAAACCAACCTGAGCTTTGAAAAATTTGGGTGGCACTTCCCTCTCCTGCTGCTATGAGGACGCGGTTTATACCCCTCCCAACCCTTGTGCCTGCTTTCCCAAAGCAGGCACAAGGGTTGGGAGGGGGCGGTGTATTGCCGTAATAACTTTCCTGATTGGTAGAGCTATACCGAGCTGCGTCCCTCGGCAAAGCCAAACTGAATGTAATGTTGAGTTGCAGCATTTAAATCTGAGCCAAATGCCGCCTGCAAATCACCATAATTTTGCAAATAAGTTGCCGCATCAAAGCTACCTTGGCCACGTCCTTCCCGACTCCCAAAACTGATGTAATGAGCTGTTGCCGCCTCTAAGTTGTAGCCAAACGCCTGAATTAAATCAGAATGAGAGGCTAAGTATCGACTCTCGTCAAATAAATCGTGATAACGATTTTCAAACTGCCCTCGTTGTTGGTAATGGGCTCTAGCCATATCGAGGTTATAGCCAAAGGCATCAATTAGGTCTTGGTACGATGCCAGATACTGGGCTGGATCGAAGATACCACCCTGCATCGAGCGACCTTCCTGATGGCCAAACTGAATGTAGTGTGCAGTCGCGGCTTGAAGGTCATTGCCAAATGCACTGAACAGGTCATCATAAGCTGCCAAATACTGGCCCGGATTAAAGCGATTGTATGAACGACCTTCGTATTGACCTTGAGCTAGGTAATGAGCTTGAAGTGCGGCGGCATCAGCGCCAAAAACTGCCATCAAATCAAGATTTGAAGCGCCATAGATTAGCGGGTCAAAGCCATTGGGCAAGGTGGGTGCATTGCTGTTAGTTGAAGCTGCGGCACTGCCGGATAGCGATCGCCCTTCCCAGTAACCAGCCTGGAGGTAATGCAAGGTGGCCGCTTGCAGATCATTACCAAATGCTGCTTGCAGATCACCATGGGCCGCTAGATACTGGGCCGCGTCAAACAAGCTGTAGGCCCGACCTTCAGCTCGACCTTGATTGAGATAATGGGCTTCTAACGCCGCTGCATTACTTCCAAAAGCTTGAATCAGGTCGGCATGGGAAGCGCCATATTGGAACGCATCAAAATCTGCGGGTAAAGCATTGCTCGGGGGACTGCTGGGAGTGCCGCCACCGCCATTACTTGGGGGACTGCCCCCACCAGGATTTTCGATGTCACCGCGGCCAAATTTCTGGGTCCAATAATGTCTGTTGGTGTAGTTGCCCGGATCATTTGCCAAGAAGTAATAGCCGACACCAATTTCATTCCAATTGGCATTTTCAATATTGGCTCGGTGCCCAGGACTATTGAGCCAACCGTTAAATACTGATTGGGGGGTCGTAAACCCTGAGGCAATATTTTCGCCCACGTAGCGGTTTTCATACCCAAAATCTTCAGCACGATCTGCTGGTCGCCTGCCATCGGGATCTTGATGATCAAAAAAGTCTGAAGCGGCCATATTGCCAGAGTGATATTGGGCCGCTTCAGCCAGATCAAGATCGACGGAAAGGGCACCTAACCCGATTTGGGCTCGGTGTTGATTGGTCAGGTTAATGATTTCTAAAACGAAAGCTTGATTTTCCATGATGAATTAGCTGCTAAATTAGCAGTCAGAATCAATGACAGAATTCAAAATTGAAATACCCTGTTGCGTGCTTAAAAAAATTGCTGCACTCGTAAAGTAGCGGCAAGCTAGACAAGACACCGCTTGATTTTTGCGACAATCATTTTTTCATGGAGAGAACAGCAGAAAGATCCAATCTATCAATGAGAATTGCTCTCAGATAATTGCATCAAGGCAGATGAATGGTGGCTGTTTGCTCTATATGAAAAGTTCGCATGGCTTCTGATATTGCCTCATATTGGCAACGCTCAAAAGCTCTATTTTTCCAGTAGGCTCGCTTTGATGACTATCACACAGTCAACTATTTAGATCGACCAGATCGCCTTCTATGACGGGTTTGCTCAGTAGTGAGGACGTTCCACCGTGAAGGATATCTGAAATCCGCTGTTTGTGATTAAGACTCGCGTCTCTAAAGGGTTTGCACCAAGGTAGATGAAGAGATGCTTTGTGCCCCTAAGTAAGAGATGTATTTGACTTCGGGCATGGGCATAGAGCTGAAAAACGAATCGCTTAATCGCTCCGAACTTGGTAATCCAAGTATTAGATTCACGGCAATACGTACGCCTCATCATCGAGTAACTACTTTACCTGAACAACAAACTTGGTAGATACTGCGGCCACTATGACAACTGAGACTGGACAATGACAATGAGGAATATACTTGGATAGCGAATTAAAGTGTTCATTTAGCTACGCAATAACCACATCATTTGAATAACTAATAGATGAGATAGATTTGTGATGAATGATGCCAACAATTATTGATGTTCTGCTAACTCTTGATATTCCTATATTTGCGAACTCTGAGTTTCTGTATTGCTGAAAACTGGGAACATTAGCAGTCTCTTTACGTCGTGGGGTGGCGGCAAAAATAGAGTTTTACCTGGAGAACTTCGCACGCTCCAGTTTTATGGAATAAAGTGCTTAAGTTTCACATTTGTTGGGTGTGCTGATGGATGTGTCTGCGATCGCTGCTTTCTGAATTTATGGGCTAATAAAGCACTGAGTGGGAGGTTCCCTGGCCTTTAGCGCAGCCATGGCCGTAGAGCTTTAGGTTGAGGCGAATCATCGTGGTGCGGCTGTAGTATGGCGATCAAGGCATACTACGCCGCTGATTGCACGACTTCAGTAGGGAATGACAAAAATGTTGCTTTGACTTCACTACGGACAGCGATCTCGTCGTTGCCCCTAAAACAAGAAGTACCGCTGGGCCATCGGGAGGACGTCGGCGGGCTCGCAAGTGAGCAATTCCCCATCGGCCCGGACTTCATAGGTTTCGGAGTTGACCTCCATGTGGGGCTGATAGGTGTTGAGCTTCATGTCGGCTTTGCCGATGCTGCGGATGGTATGAACGGCTTCGGGTGGTTTTTGCAGGCCAATTTGGGTCGCGACCCCTGAGTCGATCGCGGCTTGGGACATGAAGCTGACGCTAGTAGCGGCGATCGCCCCCCCATAGCTGGCAAACATGGGTCGCATGTGAACAGGCTGCGGGGTAGGAATGCTCGCGTTCGGGTCGCCCATCTGTGCCCACGCGATCGCGCCTCCCTTCAACACAATCTCTGGCTTCACCCCAAACATGGCCG
>CAZFWL010000525.1:0-3397 GCA_964522775.1 uncultured Halomicronema sp. | reverse complement strand
CAGAACTCGCACTCACTACACTGGCCAGCGCGGTGACTACTACTACGTAACCAAAACGCGCCGCGTCAAAAATTCTGACGGTGAATGGGAAACGGAGGAATACCAAGAGCGCCGAACACGCTGGAGTTCAGCGTCGGGTACGGTGAGTCGGGCCTTCGATGATATTTTGATTCCGGCCATCAGAAGCGTTGACTTGGATCGTTTGAGCAAAATAGGACCTTGGCCGCTCAAGCAGCTGGTGGCTTACGATCCGTCATTTTTGCAGGGCTTTCGAGCGCAGCGCTATCAGGTCAGCCTGCCCCACGGCTATAGCAAAGCCAAAGATGAGATGAGTCACGGTATTGATTCGGCGATTCGCTCTGATATTGGGGGTGATGAGCAACGCATTCACTCTCGTGATACGACTTATCGAGATGAGACCTTTAAGCACATCTTGCTGCCGGTGTGGATGGCGACCTACCGCTTTAAGAACAAGCCCTATCAGGTGATGTTGAACGGCGTGAGCGGCAAGATTGACGGCGATCGCCCTTACTGCCCGTTCAAAATTGCAGGGGCGATTACTGGCGTATTGGTCGTGCTCGGGACTATTTGGGGTGGTTACTCTTATTCCCAAGGCGACTGGGAACTGCCTAGGTGGCTGACCAACCCGGGAATGCCAACGTTACCCGCTCTGCCGACGTTACCGTCAGGTGATCGTGCTCCTGTTAATGAGCCGTCGCCGACCGATGCCACCGAGGTTACCCCTGCACCAGCGTCACCGTCAGCCGCAGCGCCGAGTCCAGCCTTTGCCAAGGGCCTGAACTTCGCGTCTGAAGCGGCGACCAAGACCCAAGCGGCCCAGAGCAAATCGGAATGGCAGGACGTTAGCAACCTGTGGGCAGAGGCGATTATCACGCTGCAAAAGGTCCCGGCTGATGATCCGAATGCGGCGATCGCTCAACAAAAAATCCAGGAATACCAACGCAATCTCAACTACGCCCGTGAGCAGTTAGCCAAAGCACCTTAGCGCGATCGCGGTGTCCAAAATGAGCAACTTGGTTTGCCGCTTGGCAAATCCTGCTTGGGGAGGAAATTCATTTTGTAACAATAGGCACTGTTTATCATTGCCATAGATATATAGAAACACTCCCAAACCCTTGGCAGAAAAGGAATCTGGTGACCTCGAAAAAGATCACACAAACTTAAACATTGATTCACCTTTAGATTGAGTTACTTGGTGTTTTGTTGTGTTAGATTGCTTCACTGAGATGGCAATACTCCGGTTGGCCTTGCTCAAGCTTCCTTTCTTCATTCCTGAGGATTGACCTGCGATGGATTCGATGACCGCACTCGGAATCGTGGCTGGCTCGCTGACCACTTTGGCCTACCTGCCTCAAGTTTTGAAGACCTGGCGATCGCGCTCCGCAGATGGCATGTCTTGGAGCATGCTAATTATTTTGTGCCTAGGGATTGCGCTTTGGTTGGTGTACGGGGTGTACGTCCATGACATGCCCTTAATCATGGCGAACCTGCTGACCCTCGTGTTTTCGTCAGCTATTTTGGCGATCAAAATTCGCTACGAGGCCATGCCAAAAATTCGTGCTCAGCGTCAGTTACTGACCCCTGGTGCTGCCACCCTAGAGCCCTCCATCGCGCAAAATTGGCAGCTCGAAACCGAGGTGACATTTACCCAGTCTGAGCCGGAGTCGACTTCGCCCGCTGCTTAAAGCTTTCAAAATCCACCACTTTAGAGTTTTCTGCCGCCTGCCAGATATCGTGAATAACCGTATTAAGGGGCGGCAGCACCATCAGTACTAGCTGACCAAGCCCTTCGCCTTCGCGATCAGCTACTTTCATCACTTGGGGCATATCTGACCAGTCAGACGCTACTAAAAAGACTTCATTCGGTGTTGTGACCAGATGTTTGTCTTGCAGGGTGGCGTCGAGGCCATGCTCATCCAAAAAGGCCACCAGCTTGCGCACCATTTGTAGCGAAATTTGTTTGCGCAGGTTGGCGATCGCCCGAATTTCCAGAACTTGCTCCCAACTATAAATAACGGTGGGCTTTTTCGGGTTGCCATATTTTTTCGGCACGATGACGCTGGTGCGATCCAAATAGGCTAGTCGGCTAGAGGTCGTTTGGGTTAATGCCAAGGTTTCTTGACGAGTAAAACCATCCATCGTTTGACGCTATCCCTAGTAAACGTCTGCCATCAAAACCGGCCTCAGTCGTCGCGGTCGTTACCCCTGTCTAAGGCCGTTGACCTGATCCACGGTCTCTTAAACCATAGCGCACGTACACCTTCCTAAACGTTGTGCTATGGTGTAAACGCCTTTGGCCAATGATCCCAAGCGCCTCTACCAATAGCGTAAATTTTGTGTTTCATTGCGCCGAGCCCCTAGGTGTGACCTATGATGTGTTCACTAGATGGCTTAAGTTTGCCTGGCTTACGCATAGATGTTTAGCTCCCTTACTCAGTCATAAGGTTGGAAAATAATGTCGAAAAGGCCTTTCCTCATAGTTAGCTGCGGGGATGAATATCTCTGCATATCTGCGGGATTTTTTCGATTACTAGTAAACCGACTATTATGCATCGGAGCTATATTGCTCTCTTTGTCTGTTGGCATGTTCTCAATTGAGAATATCACTGCTGAACTCTTAGCAGGTTCAGTGGCGGAGCCTGCAAGAGAAGATAACTTTGCAGAATAGGAGCTTATGAATTAGGCCAGCCCAAGAGAAATCTTGGGCTTTTTTTATAGATATTGATGCAAGGAAGGTAGTGATTATTTTTTCTGATAACAGGTTCCTAATCTCTCTTTGCTACACGTACTAAGTCCGTGGCGCGGCACAAAATAGCTTTGAATTCTGGTGGATCTTCCTAAAAGAATCTCAACATTGAATATGAGCCGATAAGCGGTTTTTAAATTTGCCTCTAGCGTTGCTGCAGGCTCCAAAGTTTGTACTTTAAAACGAACGTACACATATATGTACGTTGTGCTATCTTGTAAACGGCTTGCAGAGGTTTACAACTTCACCTCTACCGGTAGCGTAAATTTTGCTTTCGATCTCTACAAAACTCTAGATGTGACCTATGATGTTTGTCCACTAGGTGGCTTAAGTTTGCCTGGCTTACGCATAGATGTTTAGCTCCCTTACTCAGTCATAAGGTTGGTCCTCATGGTTCAAGAACTGCCCCGCGTTCGGCTTCAAGGTTCGTTTCCCGAAACTGCCCCCACGGCATATCCAGTGTTTTACCGCACCTATAGCCGTAAAGATGAGCGCGGCGACGGCGAACGGGAAACCTGGCAGGAAGTGTGCGATCGCACCCTGGGGGGATTGACCGAACTGGGCCAGCTGACCGACGGTGAGCGAGAACTGATTGGCCGCATGATGCGGGAAATTAAGGCATTACCCTCT
>CAZFWL010000524.1:0-3400 GCA_964522775.1 uncultured Halomicronema sp. | reverse complement strand
AGAATGTAGGTCTCCAAAACCTGATGTCCGGGGTTCGAGTCCTCGAGGGCGCGCTGGGTGAATAGCACCACTGACCCAAAGGTTTTGACTGCAAAATCTTTGGGTTTGGTGATGCTTGAGCAACGGCAATTCTTGTCAAGATAGCAGTTGACGTCGTTTCAATTTTGGACTTTATAGGGCGATTCGCGTGGCTAAGAAAGAAGCTGAAAAGAAAGAAAGCGCTCCTGAGGCATCGGCGAAGCAGTCGCCCTCAAATGCTAATGCGGTGGCTTTTTTGAAAGGCACCAAAGACGAACTGGCAAAAGTCGTCTGGCCATCACGCCAGCAGCTCATTAGCGAATCGGCAGCAGTCATTTTGATGGTTAGTCTGTCAGCAACTTTGATCTACTTAATTGATCAGCTGTTTGGCTGGGCATCAAGGCAGGTATTTTAAGATGGTTTCAGACGCAGACTTCAACGCTGACCCAGAGCTACAGCACCCTGAGGCGGAAGAGGGAGCGCAGAGAAAGCGGCCTCTTCGTTGGTATGCCGTTCAGGTTGCTTCTGGCTGCGAAAAAAAGGTCAAAGCCAGCCTAGAGCAGCGCTTGCAAACGTTGGATGTCGCTGACGATATCGTTCAGATTGAGATCCCTCAAACGCCAGTCAAGAAGGTGCGCAAAGATGGCACCCATACCAACGCCGAAGAGAAGGTCTTTCCGGGGTATGTGCTGATCAAGATTAAGCAAAAGCGCGACGAAGCCCTGAAAGAGTGGAAAGTGCCTGAAGATGCTTGGTTGGTCATCAAAAATACTCCCCACGTAATCAACTTTGTTGGTGCTGAGCAGCGTCGGGCGGTTGGTCGGGGCCGAGGTCACGTCAAACCCATGCCTTTAGGTCGGTCTGAAGTAGAGCGCATCTTTAAGCAGACTCAAGAGCAGCAGCCGGTAGTCAAGGTCGACATGGAAGCGGGCGATCGCATATCCGTGTTGTCAGGCCCCTTCAAAGACTTCGAAGGTGAGGTGATTGAGGTTAGTCCTGAACGTAGTAAGTTAAAGGCTTTGCTCTCCATCTTCGGGCGCGATACCCCGGTAGAACTAGAGTTTAATCAGGTACAAAAAGAGAGTTAATCGATGGCAAAAAAGGTAGTTGCACTGATTAAATTGGCGATTCCGGCGGGAAAAGCCAATCCAGCACCACCCATTGGCCCCGCATTGGGCCAACACGGTGTCAACATTATGGCGTTTTGCAAGGAGTACAACGCGAGAACCGCTGATAAGGCTGGGCTCGTTGTACCGGTAGAAATTTCGGTCTTTGAAGACCGGAGCTTTACCTTCATTCTAAAAACACCGCCTGCTTCTGTCTTGATCAAAAAAGCGATTGGGATTGAAAAAGGTTCAGGCCAGCCTAACAAAGAGAAGGTAGGTTCGATTACCCGCGCTCAGCTAAAAGAGATTGCGGAAACCAAAATGCCCGACCTCAACGCCAACGACGTTGAAGCAGCGATGCGCATTGTCGAAGGTACCGCCCGCAATATGGGTGTAACCGTCGCCGACTAAATTCGGTCAATAGCGATTAGCGATCGCTCAATTAATTGTTCACTTAAATGGGGGAGAGGCTTAGCTTCGTGAGTACCCCAAGGAGATTAGACCATGGCTAAAAAAGTCTCTAAACGACTGCAAGCGCTGCTGGAAAAGGTAGAAGAGCGCCCGTATGAGCCGCTTGAAGCTCTCACTCTTCTGAAAGAGACAGCAACTGCAAAATTCAATGAATCGGCAGAAGCCCACATCCGCTTGGGTATTGATCCCAAATATACCGATCAGCAACTGCGGACGACCGTCATCTTGCCTAAAGGTACTGGCCAAACTGTTCGCGTCGCAGTCATTGCCCGAGGCGAGAAAGTTGCGGAAGCCACCAATGCCGGTGCTGATTTGTCAGGTTCTGAAGAGCTGATTGATGACATTCAGAAAGGCATGATGGATTTTGACGTCCTCATCGCGACTCCGGACATGATGCCGAAAATTGCCAAGTTGGGTCGCTTGTTAGGCCCCCGTGGCTTAATGCCTTCTCCCAAGGGTGGTACGGTAACCACTGACTTGCCGACCGCCATTGAAGAATTCAAAGCCGGTAAGCTTGAGTTCCGAGCCGATAAGAGCGGCATCGTGCATGTCCAGTTTGGCAAGGCTGGTTTTGACCCCAAAGACTTGCTAAACAATCTGAAGGCTTTGCAAGAATGTGTAGATCGCAACAAGCCATCTGGTGCTAAAGGACGGTATTGGCGGACGATGTATGTGTCTGCTACAATGGGGCCTTCGATTGAAATTGATATCAGCGCTCTGCGTGACTACCAACTAGCAGAAGCTGAATAGGCTTAGTTTTTTGTCGTGATTTGGGATACCGCTACGGATACAAATTCAGTTCCCAATTGAATGAGTAACCGAAGACAGTAGGCAGTCTATAAGTCCTACCGAGGTTTAGAAACACTTTTTGCTAAAGTGACCTGCCGCTTGCTGCGGCAAATTCTTTAGTGGTGTCTAAAGCCTCGGTATTCACCGGGGCTTTTTGCTGCTTGATTTAACCAGAACAGGGCAAAAGGCTGATTGACGACTGGCTCTCAACCCAACAAGGAGGTGAGACCGAAATGGGAAGAACGCTCGAAAACAAGAAGGAGATTGTCGCTGGGCTGCAAGAGCTTTTGAGCGAAGCTCAACTGGCCATGGTGATTGACTTTAAGGGTCTATCCGTGTCCGAAATTTCAGACTTGCGCGATCGCCTGCGGGAAAAAGGCACTATCTGCAAAGTGACTAAAAACACACTGATGCGGATTGCCGTCGAAAATGACGAGAATTGGCAGCCGATGACGCAGTTCCTTAAGGACTCGTCAGCATTTTTGCTGGTTCAAGATGATTTAGGCGGAGCGATTAAAGCTTACAAAGCCTTCCAGAAAGACACCAAGAAGACTGAACTTCGCGGTGGGGTAATGGAAGGTCGGGCTTTAACCACAGCCGAGCTGGATGCGATTACCGAACTGCCAACCAAAGAGGAACTTATTGCCCGCATCGCTGGTGCTATCAATGCAGTGCCGACCAAGCTGGCAGTGGGTACCAATGCAGTGCCGAAGAAATTGGCCGTGGGCATCAAAGAAGTTCCGTCTTCGCTGGTGCGTGCCGTCAAAGCTGTATCCGAAAAAGATCAAGAAGCGGCATAGCCCGGCCTTGGTTTGATTTGTCCAATTTTTTCGTGACTTATCTGTTCGCGATTTGTACTTAGGAGAGACCTCATGTCTGCAAAAACTGATCAAATTCTCGAAGAATTGAAAACTTTGTCCTTGTTGGAAGCTTCTGAACTGGTTAAGCAGATCGAAGAAGCTTTTGGTGTTGATGCTTCTGCTTCTGGTGGCGGCGGCATGATGATGATGCGCGGC
>CAZFWL010000523.1:0-3404 GCA_964522775.1 uncultured Halomicronema sp. | reverse complement strand
CAGCCCCCCTTGGAGGTCCCGCGCCAGTTGGCGACTATCCATATAAATAAAGCCACCGGAGGGCAACGTTTTGGTGGCGGCAATGAGGGGAATTTGCTGCTTTTGAAAGGATGTCCCCTCCCCTACTAGGGGCAAGGCCGCAATTTCCACCGTGGGATGGCGCGATCGCAGCTCCGAAAGGATGCGGAGGGCGATCGCATCTTCTCCATGGCCATTGCTAATGCATAACAGTCGCATTTGTTGCGTCATCGCCTCGCCGTAAAGTTTTCCGGTTCAACCCGTTGCCAAAGGGCGTGAATTTCCGCTTCGGAAAAACAGCCTTCACTCGCCGCTTCGGATAAGGCTGCCAGGCGACTCCACAGAAATGTACGGGCAACGCGAACGAGGTCCCCTTCGGGAAAGGCCGAATGGACCCAAACCGACATCTCAGTCGAGGGAATGCCATCAGAAGTCAAGCTGAAAGTGACCTTGTAGTAAGGATCGGCAAATCCCGCTCTGGCGACTGAATGTTCAATACTTTCAACTTTGACGTCGCTAGGATATCGCATGAGCCAGCCACTCCTTAATCGCCAAAGGATTGTTTAGAAAGGGACGCGACAAACAAATTCCATCCTATCGCCCGTTTGAGGATGGACCAATGCCAGGAATTTGGCGTGGAGATGCAGGCGGCAAGTTTGTGTTTTTGCTCCGTACAGAGTGTCCCCTACGATGGGCGCGTTGAGTCCCTGAGAATGGGCAGCGTGCACGCGGAGTTGGTGAGTGCGCCCCGTATGGGGCATGAAGTGGACGCGCGGGCGATCGTTCGCTTCGAGCACCCGGTATTCGGTATGACTCGGCTTGCCATATTGCTGGTGGACGCAGGTTTTAGGGCGATCATGGGGATCGCGCCACAAGGGTAAATTGATGGTGCCACTGGGCGAGACTATCGGTTGCGCAAGAATCGCCTCATAGGCCTTTTGCACCTGGCGAGTCGCAAATTGCTGATGTAAATGTCGATGAACTGCCTCGGTTTTGGCGAGGACCAAAATGCCGGAGGTGCCTTTATCAAGGCGATGCACGGCAGCTAAATACTGGATTTCCGGTCGTTGACACCGGATTCGACTCACCACGCTATCCTGCAAATCTTGAGTTCGCCCAGGGACTGAGAGTAAACCGCTCGGCTTATCCACCACCATGAGGGATTCGTCTTCGAACAGGAGGGGCAAAGGTTCCTTGGCGACCCGGGCCGGGGCCGCTATCGGTGTCAGCCCCGAGAGCAAAAAGCCCATGATTGGCTGACAGCGCTCTACGCAAGCACCGTAGAACTGACCAGGATGCTTGTCACCGGCTGCTGGCCCCCACCAAAATTCCGCCAGCGCCAAAGGTTTGAGGTCATGGGTGGCTGCATAGTGCAGCAGTTTGGGTGCGGCACAATCGCCGGTGCCGGTCGGCAACCCCGTCGGCCAGAGATTTTCAACCGCAGAGGTTTCGCCCGCAAAGTTGCTTAGGGAGTAGGCAGCGTGCATTTGTGTCTGCAACTGTCGCGAAAGAGCTTTGCGCTGCCGCTTTAAATCACGAATTTGGGCATCAGCTTCAGCGATCGCCGTTTTTAGGGGCACTAGCACCTCATCTCGTTGACCTTTGAGGCGACGTTTTTCACCCCCCTCGTGCTGACTCTGGCGATCAAGGGCCACTAGCGCCTGGTTTAACTCGTCGCCTGACAAGGTCTGCACATACTGCTCACGCAGGCGATCTCGGGCTTGCTTCTGTTGGCGATGCTGCTGTGATAAAGCTTGCAACTGCTCCACAAACAACTGAGACTTGGTCGCAAACGTATCTCGCTCAGGCATGTGCTCGAGTGAAATGATAGCTTGCTTCATCTGCTCTAGCTGTCGCAGCGTCTGCCGCTCCAGCAGTGAAACTTGCTCTCGACCAGGGATGGGGGGCACCCAGCCCGGCACTACGGCTTGGCCGTTCAATAATCCCGAAAAAGCTTTGAGCACAACCTGTTCGCCAGTCGGTGTCGCGGCAAGCAAAGTCCCGATCATTTTGCCAGCCGATATCTCTCCGATCACGGCTGGCAGCGTTTGCATCAGACTATGGGCGATCGCGATGGCTTCTGATGTTCGAGGCAGGCGCAACCACTGTTGGGTCTTGGGGCAACGGCCCTCATACCAGTAATCGGGCGAGCTAATGGGAAGACCGCGATCGCTCGCGACAAAGTCAGTGACCGGATGAAGCAGCCCCATCGACCTACAGCAAGTTGGGCGTATACGGTGCAAACAGTGAACCATCGCCCTTGGCAACGGTGATCACGGTTTTGACGCCACCGCGACGAGTGAAGTCGCCAAGAACTCGCAGACCAACGGGCGCGAGTTCTTGCCAGAGGCGATCAGCGATGGCGTTCGCCACCATCTCATGGCTGATGCGCTGGTTACGAAATGAGTTGATGTACAACTTAAACGCTTTTAGCTCAACTACCCAGGCTCTTGGCTGATAGTCCACCACGATAGTGCCAAAGTCGGGATAGCCCGAACGTGGGCACAACGCTGTGAATTCTGGATGTTCTAAATGAATGGTGTAGGCATTGTCAGTTTGATTGGGCCACTTTTCGAGGGGGGCGATCGCCGCTTCAGCAATTGCGCGATCGCCATACTGCTGGTCGCTGGCCGATTGCTCCGATCGAGATGGGCTGTTGTCAACGGACTGGAAAGGAGTCATGAATAGTGCTGGCAAAGTTTTTGTGGAGGTCGATCTTGGCAGATGGCGAGGCGGCTGAGAACGGTAATATCGCCGACCGGAAATTTAGTTGGCGCTTTCCTCTAGTTGAGCGAGAACGCGATCGCGAAATTCAGGATCAGTATTCGCCAGCCCCAGTAGTTGAAAGTAGTCCTGTCGCGTCAACCCAGAATCTTGAATCAGCGTAAACGCCTCCGACTCAACCGCGCGCTGGAGTTGCAAAGACTCAGCTTCCGTTTCAGCCCGCTGAATGTCAGCGGTGCGCTCTTCAATCAGGGCGGCAACCCCGAGATACGCAGATACGAACTGATCAACCTTTTCTGACGGAATGTCCGTCGCGTTCAGCTCAGTCACGGGCTCAACGATCGTTGGTACTGAGGCTTCAGCACTTTCATCTGCCCAAGCAGCAGCAATTGGCAAGCATAGACTACCGATCAGGAAAGCAGCGGCAGCTATAACCCCCAATAGCTTTCGCCATTGGGCCATCGGGTTGACTCTGGTCACGTCCGTTCTCCTCTGGTGGACTGATGTTAAGTATGACGAACTGCTGCGTCGATGCCACCCCTGAATTTGTCCCAGGGCTACGATTGGTCTTGCTGCGCCCAAAGGTCATTCAAATTGAGATAGTAACGCGGGTTCACGGGTTGACCATTGCGATGCACTTCGTAGTGCAGGTGCGGCCCAGA
>CAZFWL010000522.1:0-3409 GCA_964522775.1 uncultured Halomicronema sp. | reverse complement strand
AGCTGAGGCAACTGATGCCTTCCTGGCTGGATTCATCCCTATAAGATAGTTAACCTTCACATATTTTGTATGACTGCTGTTGAAAACCTGGTTTCGCCTTCAATCTTCGGATTGACCTTTCTTTTGTTTATTGGTCTGTTCTTTTTTATTCGAGCTTCGACTAAAGACCGCACAGAGACAGCGCTATACATGACAGCCCTATCTGATGTTGCCTTGCTAGAACAGCTGCAAGCATATTTTGCCAACCGGGCTTACCAGGTCAAAACGGTAGATCCTGAGTCGGGCCAAATCGCCTTGGAAGGTAATGTCGGAGCGAGTGTTTTTCTGGCAGCGTTTTTAGGGGGGCTCGCGGCGGTGGGCTTGTTTTGCCTTGCGTTAGTGATAGGGATATCAGCCCCGCAACTAGGCTACTGGCCTTACATGCTTTTAGGACTGTCGCCTTTGGCTTCCTGGTTTTATTGGCGAGGGGCCAACCGCTTAGAGCAAGTTTTGTTTTGCGTTTTGCCAACTGACGAATCGACACAAGGCGCTGACCAAGCTATAGCGACACAACTCCGAGTGACGGCCCATCGTGATGAACTGGCGACTCTGGCAGCGCAGTTGCCGATAAAACAACGAGAGGTAGAGTAATGCAACTCTACCTCTCGTTTTGTTAGGGCTCTAATTGTTTGTTTCTCTAGAAGATACTGAAAGGCTTAATTGGCTCAAGAATTTCAGCGGCTAGATGAATTGCTTACTTCGATAAGCTCACGACTTCATCTTCTTCGTCTTCATTCAAGAGGGCTCTCAAACTGGGAAACAAAAAGTGGTTCTCTTCAACATACTGGGCACCAAAAAGACCTTTTTCGGCCCAAAAATATCGATCTGTCGTATGTTCATTCCGCTTCACCAACAACAAAGCAGGGGGAGCAATGTTTTCGCTATGAATGAAGTTACGAGCTGCAGTCACCGGTTTATCAGTGCCGCTTTCGATACTATATTGAGGTACACACTCCAGAATACGCCTACCTTCTAGACGACGGCGGCTTTTGCGTTTACGTCTTCTTGCCAACCTGCCTACCTCCTACTCTCTGGTGTACATATAAAATAGGGGATGTAGTTTGCGCTACAAAACCCTAACCTTGCAAAGTATATCCGGTAAAAACTAAAATTTCAACTTGTCTAAACGTACTATATGTGTCTGTCGTGGTTAAATAGTAGGTTTTTGTAACCGAATGTTTAACCGTGATCCCGAGCAGGATTCCATGCTGAACAAGGGATTCGAATTTTCTTTCTTAAAAGGCTTTTCGGCGATTTGAATGATGTTGATGCCTGCCAGTGCAGAATTTGCCGCCTTGTGTAAAGCTCAATTGGCGATGCTGGCCCAGTTGCTGGGGGCTGACTCAACTGCGGTTTACATGGCAGAGGGGTGGTCAGATCAAAAAGTTCCAAATCTATTGCCGATCGCGGTTTACCCGCCGGAATCTACTGATGCTGACTTGCGGTTGCTGAATCGCTCACTCCCCGCATCAACCGGCGAGTTCGCAGCTCTACAGGGGCAGTCGGAATCGATTACGGCGATCCCGAGTCAAGAGCCGCCCCTTTCTCAAGCTGCTGCCCGTGAGCCAGCAAATGCTGCCGCGCCGTCAGAGCAATTAGCCATTCCGATGATGCATGAGGGCGGGGTGTTTGGGGTGTTGGTCAGCTGGCGCGCCGATCGCCCCTGGCGCGATGTCGAACGCGATCGCCTGGAAGAATGTGCGCGATCGCTCACGCTGGCCTGTGTGCTCGATCAGCGGGGACAATGGCTAAAAACGCAAATGTCGTCGCTAGACCATGTGCAGGCCCAACAGTCTGATCGCTTCCATGAATTGCTGCATCAGTTGCGCAGTCCCCTAACGGCGCTGAAAACCTTTGGCAAATTGTTGACTAAGCGCTTGCCTACTGAAGATCCCAATCGGCGACTGGTCACCAACATGCTACGCGAAAGCGATCGCATGCAGGAGCTATTGGGTTATTTTGACGATACGCTTCAGGCGGCGGACGATTCGCGCGAGGAAACCGCGACCACTGTCCCTTTATTGCTGCCAGCCAACGACACGGTGGAGTCTTTTGCGGCGTTGGCTGCCGCCCCAGATTCCTTGGCGCATTTTGGCGGGGCCTTAACGCTACAGGCGATCGCGATTGCATCTATCGCTTTGCCGCTGGTAGAGCTGACCCAACCTCTGGCCGAAGACGCGGGCATGTGTCTCCGGGGCATTGTGGACGACGATGATTTACAAGTGCAGGCTGACCCCAAGGCCCTGACTGAGAGCTTGAGCATTGTGCTCGACAATGCGCTGAAGTATGCCACCGCTGGTAGTCAAATCTGGGTGGAATGGGGCTGGTCATTACCCAGCGCACCCGACTTGGTAGGCATTTTGGTGGGGGATACGGGGCCCGGCATTCCCCTCGAAGATCAGGGGCACATCTTTGAACGGCATTACCGGGGTTTGCAGGCCGAGGGGGATTTGGATGGCAGTGGTTTGGGGCTCGCGATCGCTGCTGACCTAGTGCAAGAAATGCACGGTCAGATGCAAGTCTTTAGCCCGCTCTCAGCCTGGCTTTATTCTTTACCGGAGAGCGTGACGCCCGAGGAACAACAGCGGGGCACGATATTTGTTATTTGGTTGCCGCGAGCGAATTAAGCGCGAGCCCAAGCCTGGCAATTCAAGAGGACTATTGGTCGGGATCGCGGGTTAAGTCAATTTTGGCGTCGATGAAGTCGGGCGTCCGTTTCAGGGCAAAGCCGACTTTTTCACACACCCGCTGCATGGCCCGATTTTCGTGCAAGATTTCGGCGGTGATATAGTCCAATCCCTCATCGCGACCCACTTGAATAAGTTGCTCTAACAGCTTGGTGCCAATCCCTTGTTTTTGGTACGTGTCGCTAATGAGCATGGCAAACTCTGCGGCGTTAGTGCCGTGGCATTTGCTCAAGCGACCGACCCCAAGAATGGTGTGGTTGCCGCTGCTGTCTTTTTGATCCACAACAAGGGCCATTTCGCGATCGTAATCCACAAAGCAGATGCGGGTAAGCCGTTCGTGGGCGATGCGATGGTTCAGCGTCATCAGATTGAAGTAGCGAAAGTAGACGCTTTCTTCTGATAGGGTGCGGTGAAATTGGACGAGTAGGGGCTCGTCTTCAGGGCGGATGGGACGCACGGTAACGGCAGTACCGCTTTTGAGCTGCCAGGGGGAAACATATTGCGTCGGGTAGGGGCGGATGGCTGGCTTAGGAATCGTGGTGGGAACGGTGTCGGCGGGATGGAGGGCGATGCGGGCGTCTAACGCTAGCAGCGGGTAACGACTGTCCGCTTCTGAGACTAGGAGTGGGTTAATGTCAATTTCTTTAATCCAGGGCTGCTCTAGGGTGAGTTGGCTAAAGCGC
>CAZFWL010000521.1:0-3415 GCA_964522775.1 uncultured Halomicronema sp. | reverse complement strand
AAACGTTCGTCTACAATTTGCCGCTGTTTGGGGGGCTGCTAAAGAGCCTTGAACTGGTGGAAGTGACTAACGTAATTGTGTTTGCGATTTTAGGTGTAAGTTTAGGCGCATTTACGCTGTGGTTGCCGCGCCGCTGTGGTTTGTGGATCAAGCTCATTCCCTTGGTGATCGCGGTGCCACTGGTCTTTATGACTGGGTATGCCGTGCGTTACCACCTGTGGGTGAACCAGGTAGCCGTTGAATCTGAGTTGCTGCCAACGCAAGCGCAGCAAGTGACTGACACGCTGCTCAAACAGGCGACTGGTACCCAGGGTGTCATGGGGTTCTTTCGGTATACGGTGCAGGTACCGATCTTGCCGACCGATTTGCGCGCGCTGCAAAATATTGACGAAGATGACAAGTGGTTTCGCTCTGAGCTCACTCGTTTCAGTGGTTTAGAGCCGGGGCTCTTTACGATGGTGTTTCGAGTGACTGGGTGGAGTATTCGGATCTTTTATGTGTTGCTCGCCGTCGTTACCGCGAGTTTGTATTTCACCAAAGGTTTGCTCTGGGTTGATCGCAACCGGCAAGTTCAGCGCTAGCACCGTCGTGATTCATGGTGATGTTACTGAGACCAAGGCCAACGCAAGCGCAGCTGTTGCTGGTGTCGGGAGGCTGGGCGTTAACGAGATGGATAACTGCTCAGCTATCATCCAGGTGGAATGCACGAGAGGCATGGGCTTGTTAGCGGTGGAGGATGCCAGAGCATGAAACTTGCAGCGGTGATTTTAGCTGGCGGCCAAAGCGAGCGCATGGGTCAAGATAAGTCGCTGCTGGAATTGGATGGAGTTTCTCTGCTGCGTCGCACTTGGGATGTGGTTCACCCTCTCACAATGGAGATATGGCTGGTGACGCCGCGCCGCGATCTCTATCAATCACTCCTACCGACGAATGTTCAATGGGTAGATGAATCGGCTCCAGCTGGTCCCCTTCTAGGCTTTGGTCATGCCTTAGAGTCCGCTTCTTTGACCTCTGCGGACTGGATCTTATTACTGGCATGTGACTTGCCGAACTTGCAGACTGAGCCACTCCGGCGGTGGTCACAACAGTTAGCACAATTGCCTGAAGCTGCGATCGCCTACGTCCCTAAAACTCACCAGGGCTGGGAGCCCCTGTGTGGTTTTTATCGGGGGACTTGCTTATCCTCTTTGCAGGCATACTTAACGACGGGGCAGCGATCGTTTCAGGCCTGGCTGAATCAATCAACAGTGGTACCGATTACCGATGTGCCAGTCGGTCTGCTGGCTAACTGCAACACTCGAGAAGATTGGCAACGACTGACGCAAAAATGATGTGCTGCTAAGAGGAGGCTGGAATCTTCTCTCAGCAAAGAAAAAGACGGCTCAGAGATCGATCCTGGATGACTGGTCCTTCCATCGCGGTCGCAGAAATATTGCCAAACCCTGAAAATTAGATGCCTGAGATAGTAGATCTCTGCGGGCTTACACGGCTATCTTAGCTGTAAAGACAGCACCAGCATTGGGCGCTAGCTGCCCTTGAGCTGGTAGTCTGTTCGCTGTTGAAACTTGGCATTTGCCCTGTGACAAGTCGCCGCTCATTGCCTGAAACAACTGCTCACGTCCGCATCACCTACCAATCCTGGCAGCAGGGTCGCCTAGAAGGCGAAGTCTGTGCCAGTGAGTATGTTTGGCAGTTTCAATGGCAGTTTCCCAAAGGGGGACTGAAAATAGAACCTTCTTTGGGGCGTGCTCTGATTCGGGAGCCGTTAGGTCGCTTTTTAGAACAGTGTGATTATCAGCTTGAAGCCGGGGGTGATTATTCCTTTACCATTCGGGCTCGGCTCTAAGAGCGGCACTGATCTAGGGGGGCTTTTCCCAGAATGTTCAGTTCCCTCACACCCATTACCCAGCCGTGAGGCGATTCAAATACCGCTCAATCAGCAGCATGGCAACAATGTCGTCAATGGGCTCTTGAGGTTGCCGCATGCCTTGGGGAATGAGTCGTTGCAATCCTTGGGGTGGATGCAATTGCCAATAGCGATCGCGGGCCTCCAGAGAAGAGTAGCGTTCATCGACTAACACGACCCGCAAGGGTTCTGCTAGCTGAGCCAATTGCTGTTGCCAGTTTGCAGCCGAGGTTTGATCACCCATCACGATTAATGAAATCGGATACTGCTGCTGCAACTGTGGAATGGTCTCAAGAATCTTGTCTGCAGCAACGACGGCACGATGAAACAATGTGCGATCGAGACCCATAACCGCTAGTCCACATTTCTGCCGCCCCGGATCAAATCCCAAAATTGTGGGCTGGGAACAGGCTTGAACGTTAGCAACCACAGGCCTTTTGCACTCTCAATAATGTGTGTTTGCATTATCTGTCAGAACTGAGTGAACCTTCAACCTTGACGATGATGGCGGCGATCGCGAGTAGTCAGACCTGGCTCTTCCAACGCGATCGGGCGATAGTCACTTAAAGGTCTGCTACCGAGCCTCAAGCATGGGTTCGTTACCAGTTTGGGATCTGCACTAGTTCAGCCTTGGCCCGTAGCTGCATAGACCAGCCATCAGCGCAGTTTAGTTTGCCTCTTGCTGACGAGCTAAAAACTCCGCCTCACGCTGTTCTAGCTCGGCGCGGGCCACTTTAAGGTTGCGCTCTAACTCTTGAATTTCGTCACGGCGAGCAGCGGTTTCCAGCGCACGGCGCTCCACTTCTTGACTTTCTAACGTGAGGGATTGCCGCCACTGCTCAGCCCGTTCAGCTTCTTTCGTCAAAAAATCTGGCGTGATTCCCTGTGAGAGAAATTGCTCTAGGAGATGTAATAGCCAGGGAACCACATCGTCAATCGCCGTTACTTGTAGCTGCTCATTTTGCTGCTCAACCGTAGCCAACACAAGCGCTCCATTACCGATACCTACGGTAATGTCAGTTTCAATTGCTGCATGGTCAGGAATGGTTTCCCAAAGATACTCATCAACCTGTCTTGCCAAGGGTTGTAAAACAGTATTTCCCAAGAAAGAGGCTCGCTCAATCTTTGCCAGATAACGCATGGGCTTTGGGTAGTCTCGATGGGTTGAGTATACCCTCACCACTTGACCAGAAAGACTTCATTTAAGTCAACTGACCGAAAAATGCTGTGCCACAAAAACGATAGGCACATAGGCCAAACCCAATTAGCTGTTGCTCGCTGTACAACCTAATCAATCCGCATTTCATGACTAACCTCTTAGACAAAGCTCAGTCATAAGGGTCGGCTCTATCCTTTCTTAACTTTATTCACAGCTTTACCTAGATCTATGAGTTATTCATTTTCTTCGCCATGGTCATCGGCTCGTTCGGCTCTCTCCGCATTACGTCATGATGCGCCACCGCAACTGTCAAACTATGACTTAATTCAGCGTTGCCAGCAGCAACATCG
>CAZFWL010000520.1:0-3416 GCA_964522775.1 uncultured Halomicronema sp. | reverse complement strand
AGTTCGACCGTGTTGTTGTAGTAAAACAGGCGCACGTTGCGGGTGTCGCCAAAGCCGGACTGAATCAGCTTAAACTGCTGCCAGGTAATGCCGGAATGGACAATTCGCTGGTCTGGGGAGGGGGATTTGAGGCGTTGGGATTGGAGTTGAACCATCGGCTGGCCTTTCCTTCGGTGTCTCTAGTTTAGTTAGTGTCGATTCGTTGCGGAGCGATCGCTAGCGGTGGTCTTTGTCCATTGGGCCACGGGTAACGCCCAGCTTGCTTTGTAGCTTTAGCTTTTTCCAAAGCTTGCCCCCGGATAGCTCGCCGGAAAGTAGCTGCTGGTAATACTGCAGAGTTCGCGAGACCTGCTGAGGGGATTCGTTCAGGAACTCAATGCGAAACTGTCTCGCCCCGGCTTTCAGCAGTCGCTGGGCATATTCCGCCCCGGTTTGGGCGACCCCGTTGTACAGGGTATTGCGGCATCCGGCGTCAGCCTGCAACACATGCTCAGTGCCGGTGCGATCGCGCAGGGTCACGGTCTGGGTCTCGCAGGGGCGGCCACAGTCGCGGAAGTCCTTGCCGTCGGAAAGAAAGGCGCAAAACACGCAGTGCTCCATATGAAACAGGGGCATGTGCTGGTGCAGGGTGATTTCGTACCAGTGGGCGGGACTGCCGCGCAGCAGCGATTCCAGCTGATCAATATTCAGGTCATAGGAAGCGGTCAAACGTTCCAGACCGTAGTGTTCTTGGAAATAAGCTGCCGTCAGCGGATTCGCCACATTCAGCGAGAAGTCGCCAATGCAGGGGCGATCGCGGAACCAGGCCAGGTGATCGTAGTTGCGCACCAGGTAGCCATCCGGCTGCGATCGCGCTACCTGCTCCAGAATGTAGTTTTCCAGCGGTTTGGTAATGCGGGGCGGCGCAACCCAAATCGTTTGCGTTTCTGAGCGGCGGTGCTGGCGGAACCACTGCACCAGGTCTTTGTAGGCAGCGGGGTTTTCTAACTCGCAGTAAAAGGTGGAAACCTCCGTGGCGATCGCGGCGGCGAGTTGGGCTTGGTTGCGTACCAGGGCAATGAGTTCCGGCTGGGTATGGGGAGACTGACCAGACGGGGGCAACAGGGTCGGTAATACGGCCGCCTCGGTCAGTTGCCAGAGTTGGGGGCGCGATCGCTGGGTTTCCAGGGATTCCACCAGCGATCGGCGTAGCCGATTCAGTTCGCTCACGGGTAGCATCACGTCGCCTTCGACCTGATTCGTCAGGTCGGCGAGCCGGAAGGGGGTGTTGCCGAGGCGACTGAATTGTTGCGTGAGTTTGTCGGTGCTGAGGGGCTGGTGATGGGCACTCACCAACGGCATGGCTGACTCTGCTTGGGCGATGTGCCCTTGGGCATCGCGGGCGATCGCGATGAGCGGTTGGTCGATGGTTCCCTGCACTTCTATAGTGATGGGCTGTTGAAATTTGGGAGCCTCTCCGGCGTAGCTCTGGCGCACCGTTTTGTCTAATTCGGGGTCGCTGGTTTTCCAGACGTAGTCCCCCACGTTCAGGCGGTTTAAGTTCACATCGCGCCGCCCAAAGGTCAGCAACGTGGCCTTACCCTGGCGCTGTACTCCATAAACGCGTCCGCCTTCCTCTTTCGCCGCCGGATGCCCATTGTCGAACACGACGCCATCGCCTGCTTTCACCGGGGCTTGTAGTTTCAGGGTGATGCCCGCTGGCTGGATTTTTTGCACCTTACCGAGGAAGACACCGCGCTTTTTACCAAAGCGGGCATGGACGAGGGCCTGATTATCAATCCCCTCAAACCAGCCGGTGTACAGCCCGCGGGAAAAGGCCATTTCGAGACGATAGCGCTCCTCGTCGGTGGGGACGTAGGGAGCTGGGCTGGGCGCTGTCGATGAGAGTTGGGCGGCGACGTGATCCAATGCACGACGATACACCTGGGTCACATTGGCGACATATTCGGGCGCTTTCAGACGACCTTCAATTTTGAGGCAAGACACCCCAGCGGTGATGAGGTCGGAGAGCACGGGCAAGCCGGATAAATCTTGGGGGCTGAGCAGATATTGGCGATCGCCCACGTCTACTGGCTGGCCGTCGGCAATGAGGTCGTAGGTCATACGGCAGGCTTGGGCGCATTCCCCCCGATTGGCGGAACGGCCTCCCAAAGCCTCACTGGTCAAGCATTGCCCCGAGTAGGCCACACACAACGCCCCGTGGACGAAGACTTCCAACGGCATGGCGATGTCGCGATCGCTGAGCTGCTGCTGAATGCGGTTGATTTCTTTGAGGGAAGTCTCGCGGGCGAGTACCGCGAGCTGGCAGCCCAGGTTTTGGGCAAAGGCCACTCCGGCGGCACTGGTCACCGTCATCTGGGTCGAAGCGTGGATGGGGAAATCTGGGGATAGAGTACGAATCAGCCGACACAGGCCGATATCCTGCACGATCGCCGCATCCACCCCCGCCGCGATCACCGTCCGCAAATACTGCTCAATTTCGGGCAGCTCCGCCGTAAAAACCAGCGTATTCAAAGTGATGTAGCCCTTCACCCCCCGCCGATGCAAGAAGGCCATGAGGTCGGGTAAATCCGCTTCGGTAAAGTTGTTGGCTCGCATGCGGGCATTGAAGCGATCGAGGCCAAAGTAAATGGCATCAGCCCCATTTTCCACCGCTGCTTTGGCGCAGTCCCAGTTACCCGCTGGGGCGAGCAGTTCGGGTAGGGCGATCAGCGAGTCGGGCGTATTCGAAGTCTGGGAGTGGGTGGTGGGAGACGACATTTGACTAATGGACTGGTGGCGAATAGTGCCGTGTAAAGGTTGTTGGAGTAACTACGGTTTGCCCGGATGCTGAAGGCGAATATGCGGGCTACGTTAGGCCGTTGCCACTGGGGGAAATTTCGATTTGCCCCCAGACCCCCATCGACCAGGACGAGCTGCCGTCCTGGACCTCGCAGATTAGGTTACTTGTGAGGATTTGAACAAACCATTGAGAAAAACCGAGAGAGAGAGCCAAGTTGCCTAGCTTTACAAACTGGTGGAAAAATATTAGCCCCATAAAAGACTCAGCAACTGTTGTTTTGCCAGCAGAAACTGAACAAAGAGTGCCTCAAACTCTGCATGGAAATCACAGTCGCTGAACAGTCCGAGAGCAGGCGCGTACATCCTCAAATCACAGTATGTACAGCTTACACTGGCCATTTTTTCTAAGCCTGAAATCTTTGTGAACGGGATAGCGATGGCTAGGATGCTGCGAATTGCTGAACCAAAAATTCGGTGGCGGCGGCAACGGGGAGGGGTTTGGCCCAGTAATAGCCCTGGCCAAATTCAGCTCCGAGCGATCGCAGTGCCTCCACATCTTCAATCGCTTCGACCCCTTCAGCAAGCACAGCCATGCCCAGACTGTCGCACCAATCGACCGAGCAACGCCCGCGCGC
>CAZFWL010000519.1:0-3419 GCA_964522775.1 uncultured Halomicronema sp. | reverse complement strand
ACGGCTAATCGAGGTTGCGGACTCAGTGGCAGCGGCGACTCCAGTCATTGGTGGCGAGCAAACTGTGAACGCGACGGTAACGCTGCAAATTCGCTATTGACCGCTGACTGCGACGATGTAACTGTCGCAATACCGACGCAGCTTAGCCTGGTGATCCACAAAGGCAAAGTCTATAATCGCCTTTTGCCTCCATGCCGTTGAGCAGGTGTTATGGTTCATCCCCGGTTGCAGCACATTCGTATCGTTTTGGTAGAGCCTGCTGGAGCCCTAAATGTGGGATCTGCCGCTCGGGTGATGGCCAATATGGGCTTGTCGCAGCTGGTGCTGGTCAATCCTCACTGTGACTTCAATGGAGATGAGGCGCGGCGCATGGCGGTGCATGCGGGAGAGATTCTGACCCAGGCAGAGATTTTGCCCACCTTGCCTGCAGCGTTAACCGATTGCACCAAGGCGATCGCCACCACCGCCCGCGATCGCGCGTTGAATACAACGATGGAATTGCCTGAAGTTGCCCTGCCCTGGCTAGTAGGCTCAGAACAGCCTGAAACTTCGCCTGCACCCATGGCCCTGATCTTCGGCCCTGAAGATCGCGGTCTCAGTAATGAAGAGTTGAACTACGCCCAGCGCTTTGTCCGTATTCCCAGTGATGCGAGTTATACCTCTCTGAACTTGGCGCAAGCGATCGCGGTGTGCTGTTATGAACTGGCCCGAGCCGCTTCACCACGAGTGGAGACGGTGGCTCCATCCCCCCTGCCAACTGATTTAGAGAGTGCGGCCCTTGATCAAATTGATGGTTTTCATCAACATTTGGAAGCCGTTTTGCTCAAGATCGGCTATCTTTATCCCCACACGGCAGCAAGCCGGATGGAAAAGTTGCGGCGATTCTTTGTCCGAGCTGCGCCGACTTCTCAAGAGTTGGCTATGCTTAGGGGAATTTTACGGCAGACCGAATGGGCTTTGACTCAGGTCAACCAATTGTCCGCTCCTTCGTCAGACCTCAGTTCGCCAAAACCACCCCAGGGCTAGGGTAATACCAACGAAGCATCATGGCAGATAACAACTATCAGTCCAACAACGGCCAGTCACCCTTTCGACGTTATGAGCCTGCTAATCATCCAGACGCCCCCAACGGTCAGGTATTGCCCCTGACTCCACCCCCGTTGACCGCACCCGGCGGAGGGAAAGCCACCACGTCACGGAGTGCGCGGCGACGACAGCGCAATGCGCGCAATCGTTGGCGGCAGTGGATTAAGCCGAGTGGGGGAAACGCAGCGTCATCAGCACGATCGCCTCAGCAGCGCCCTAGCCATGACCCTGGTTCGCAAAATGCACCGCAGCGCATCAAGACTCCGATGGCTCCTCCAACTGTACCGACTCAAACGGCGAGGGCCGTATCGGTAGGTCAGCCAGCTTATCTCAACATGCCAGTGCCGGAGGCAAGTAGAAGCACGACTTCACGGGCATCGGGACCGCCTCAGCCGGTTTCACCAGCGCCGCGATCGCGCTCTGGTGGCAGGCCCGCTCCGCAGAGCAAAGTCACCCCCATTCAGCGCCCGATCAAGCGCTCTCGGCCCCAGGCCCAGGCTCCTAACGGGAAAGCGCGTCGTCCTCAACCTCGGCGCTCTGGCCGCAAAACACCACAGCCCGTTTTGTACGGCATTCGCTTATTGATTCTGGGCACTGGTATTGCAGCGATTGTCGGCACTGTCCTGTCTTCTCTAAATTCAAATAACCAAACAGCTAGTTCCCCTACGGATAGCCCTGTCGCGACCGAAACCGCTGCCACTCGGTCTGACAATCGCAACGCGCTTACCCAGCCCTTGCCGTTAGCCGATGAGTTGGTGTCTTTAGAAACTGACTTGGTCGCCTTGGAAACCATGACACCAGGGCTGACGCAATCGGTCTTTTTCTACGATTTAGATAGTGGCAACTACATTGAGCTAAACGGGACTGAACCGATTGCCGCTGCTAGCACGATCAAGATGCCGATTTTAATTGCCTATTTGCAGGCGGTTGATGCTGGGACGATCCGACTCGACGAAGCGGTGACTCTACGCGAAGACCTCATGGTCGGTGGGTCTGGCGATTTCCAGACAGAGGAAATCGGGAGCCAGTTCACGGCGTTAGAAGCCGCAACTGCCATGATCGTGAATAGTGATAACACCGCTACCAACATGATTATTGAGTTGTTAGGCGGCACCCAGGCACTCAATCAGCAGTTCAGCGATTGGGGGCTGTCGTCCACGGTACTTCGCAACTCACTACCAGATTTAGACGGTACCAATACCACCAGTTCGGCAGATCTAGTGCGAGTCATGGCCTTGGTGGAGCAGGGAGACTTGCTCAGTCGGCGATCGCGCGATCGCTTACTCGGTATCATGCAGCGGACTTATAACCGCTCCCTCATCCCTGATGGTTTAGCGGACGAAACCGCCCTGACCTTTAATAAGACTGGCGATATCGGCACATTGCTGGGTGATGTTGCCCTGGTTGATACGGTCAACGGCAATCGCTATTTGCTGAGTGTATTAGTTGATCGTCCCTTCAACGATGGTCGGGCTAGCGAGCTGGTGCGGCGGGTTGCAGGGCGCGTTCATGAAGAAATGAATCAGCCCGTTAGTCCAGTGGGTGGCGGTTTTCCAGAAGCGCCCAATCCTACCGGGCAGCCCGCTACGGACAGTCCAGATGCATCGACAACGCCACCGGCTCCAGAATCGCCCTCTTCCGCAGAACCAGAGCCCTACATCGAGCCAGGTACGCCGCTATCTAATCCCGAATTACCCCCAGGTTAGGGATCGCAGGGCTACTGATAACAGCCTTGCTCTATCTGCCGAGCAACGATTCACAATGCTAGCCCAGTAATCAGTTGAGCTGGAGACGAAGACCAAACCGCAACGAAAACAGTGCTAGTCGGGCCAGTTAGTATCTTCGTCATCGGGCCAGTTGTTGTCTTCATCCAGTTTTGGGGCAACCTTTTTGGGCTGCTGGGATTGATTGAAACTGGCAGTTGCGGCCTCGTCAGTTGTCGGCCAGTTAGTTTCTGCCTCAGGCCAGTCAATCTCATCAACCGGGGTCGATGCAGGTTTCGTCACTGCGGCATCCATCTCAGGGACTGGAGCATCGGGGCGATCAGTTGCAGGAGAACCCACATCGTCCATATCAACCCAGTTGGTATCATCCTCAGCAGTTGGCTGACTCGCTGGTATTGGCTCAGTGGGGGTGGTTTCAGATTTTGCGGGAGATCGCGGTATCGACGGCGGGCGCGGGGGAATATCGATCACCGTCCGGGATGACTTTGAGGAACGCGCTTTGCGGGATGTCGTCTTTGGGGGCTCAGACGACGACATGGCAGCGTCAGGGTCTTTAGGAATGGAAGGCGGTCTAGGAGGAATTTCAATGACTCCACGCTGGGGTTTGGG
>CAZFWL010000518.1:0-3426 GCA_964522775.1 uncultured Halomicronema sp. | reverse complement strand
AGAGAAGCACACTCAGCAGATTTTAGGAGATGCTCAATCCTGTCTGAGAGTGCTGTTGTTGCTCCCGGCAGTTAGATGTTGTAACTGCTGTCAATCGTTGACCGGGATAGGCCTATTTTGCACCGCTGTCAGGTGTCTTATAAACTCAAGACCCAGTCGCGCATCAGCTGATTGACCTGTTGAGGCACTTCATCATGGGGACAATGCCCAGCCTGTAAAAAGTGTTCCTGAAGCTGGGGATAATGCTGGCGGAATTGCTCGCTGCGGCGACGAGTATTCATCCAGGGGTCGCCTTCTCCCCACAAAATCAAGAGGGGGGCAGACATGCGAGCCAACAAACTATCAACGTTGTCCCCCTTAGGCGATTTGAATACCGAGGCAAAAACCTGAGCTGCTCCCGGATCATTGGCTGGACGCAGAATATCGTCCACTAGCTGATCAGTTACCGCGGTTTTGTCGACATAGACCTGTTGTAAGGTTTTGCGAACGTTGCGCCGTTGCCGCACGTATTGAAATAACAGCCAACTGGGGAAAGGCTGCAGCATAAAAGTCTGAATTGTTTGTCGGATAGCCGTTTGAAAGGGATTGGGAGCAGTGGCAGTGGCATTTGCTTCTTGAAAAGGGCCCGCACTGTTGAGCAAGACCACGCCAGCGACGGATTCTGGGTGGTCAGCGGCGACACAGAGACTGGCATACCCTCCCAGAGAATTACCCGCAATCACGGTGGGGCGACCAATCTGTTCTTGAATGAACTGATGTAGCTGATTGCGCCAAAGGTGACCGCTGTATTGTCGATCAGGCTTAGCTGAGCGCCCAAAGCCCAGCAAATCGATCGCCCAAACATCAAAATCAGCCTGCAACTCGTGAATATTTTTACGCCAGTGGTCGGTTGATGCTCCAAACCCATGCACTAGTAACAATGGGGGGCGATCGCCGCGTTGCTCGCCAGCCGCAACGTAGTAAATGTCATGGCCTTCCCATGACCAAAACTGCCCCGGTAATGCCGACACGGCATGAATATTGGGCGCGATCGCAGCAGTCATGAGCATCAGCCTCTGTAAAGGTATGTAACAGTTTTTATTCTACTCATTTCCGACAACCGAAGGCAGGAGCATTTCGTGATGGGTTGTCGCTAATTGAGCAAATGTCTATGGCTGCGAGAAATTGTTAAAGACAAAATTAGTCAAATTGCTGGAGAAAAGTGATCAAGCAGTTTATTCTCACAATCAGGCCACTAATCATTCCGGCGGATACGCTCGACTTACTTCGTTACAGCTATGGCAGCACTTACCCGTACAAAAACACGTCGCCCCATTATTCGAACCACAGCGCTCTGGTTTGAGCGTTTTGTCGCTATTGTTGCGGTGCTCAACCTAATGTTGGTGCTGTTTGATACCAGCTATATTCAATTTCGCGATATTTACTTGCGCTTCTTCCCTGAATTTACTCAGTGGTATGGCGAAAACTTTAAGGGTATTGAACCCGAAAGAACGACCGTTAGATATTTGGAGACCATTGATCAGCTAGAGGAGCAAGTGGCTCAAACCGGCTTGCAGTCGACTCAAGCACAGTCGCTGTTGTCATCATTGCGAGACCAGAGCACCATCATTATTAATGAAAACCCCTTCGAAGTTGCTAATAAGTCTGGGACTTTGCAGCGGATAAAAAATAGCATGCGCGATCGCACTGGCGTTGAATCTGCGAAGCTGGCCTTCGACGAGTTCTGGAGCGAAGATTATTTAACTTCACAGGGATGGACTCAAGAAATCAATTTCTTTAATGAGGATCTTGTCCCCTTATTTGAAACCAACTACTTCCGTGGCATTGGAGTGAATGGACGCCCTGCCGATTACTTTTTCTGGAAGCTGGATATTTGGTTTGTGGCCTTTTTCGCGGCTGAATTACTGTTGAGAACCTTTTATATCAGCCGCCGATACAAGAATTACACTTGGTTAGATGCGATCCTACTACGCTGGTATGACTTGATTTTCTTCCTGCCGTTTTGGCGTTGGCTGAGGGTGATTCCAGTGTCCGTCAGGGTGAATCAGTCACAGCTCATCAACTTGATCCCCCTACGCAATCGGATCAACCGCATCTTTGTTTCAACCTTTGCGGTGGAATTAACTGAAATTGTCGTGCTGCGCATCGTTGATCAGGTACAAAATCTGATTCGTGATGGTGATGTCGCAAAATGGCTGCTCGCCTTAGGTGCCAAAAATCAATACATCGACCTCAACGGTGTTGATGAGGTTGAAGCCATCACTTCTAAATTGACCACGATTACGATGTATCAGGTTTTGCCAAATGTGAAGCCAGAAATTGATGCTTTATTGCAGCACAGCGTAATGCAAGCTCTGAATCAAGCACCGGGCTTCCAAAACTTTCGAGGACTGCCTGGCATCGGTAGCCTGCCAGATCAAATTGCTCAGCAGGTCGTCGGCCAAGTCTCCAAGAATCTATACCAGATGGCGACTGGTGTTGTAGAAGATGAGCAAGGCGCTGAATTGTCTCGCAACTTGCTGGCCAAAATTGGTGAAACGTTGCGCAATGAAGTTCAGCAAGACAACACAATTGATGAGTTGGAGCAGTGGACGGTGGCTCTAATGGAGGAAATTAAAATTAACTATGTCCAACAGCTGTCTTTTCAGGACGTTGATCGCTTACGAGAAGAAAACTACAAACTTTACGATTTGACTCAAGCTCGGAAATAAAGGGCTGGTTCAGTGCCAGCCTGTCACCAGGTTATCCACTCAGCAGTTTTGCGCTAATATTGTTGACTGAGCGGATCGAGTTCGATTCGCATCTTCCTGATACTGAACGTTCTAGGAAGTGGGCTTTGCACCCACTTTTTTTATTGGAGTTTTTATGGTTCATCCGCTGGTGCCTCAAATCTTGGACTTGGCGGCACCGATCGCTGAGAACCTGGGTTTAGAGGTCGTGGATGCGGTCTTTCAGACCAACCATGCACCCCCAGTGTTACGGATTGATGTAAGGAACCATCAGGCTGAAGACACCAGTCTGAATGATTGCGAGCATATGAGTCAGTCGCTAGCGGCTGTCTTGGATGAAGCCAATCTGATTCCTGATGCTTACGTTCTTGAGGTATCCAGTCCAGGGATTTCGACCACACTGACCAATGATCGCGATTTCATTGTGTTCAAAGGTTTTATGGTCGAGGTCAAACTGACCGAGGCGTACAAAAAGCGCCAAACTTGGATCGGTCAATTGCTCAAGCGCGACGAAGAGTTTATCTATTTGACCCAGAAGGGAAAATCGACCAAGTTGCCGCGATCGCTTGTCGTCAATGTTGAACTCAGTAATCAAACTGTGGAGTAAGCCGCTAGTCCCCTACAAATCCAGACCGCTCTACAGTCAGTCGAAACATTGCTAACGCGATCGCCAATATTTTTAAGGGAGTTGAGGAAA
>CAZFWL010000517.1:0-3431 GCA_964522775.1 uncultured Halomicronema sp. | reverse complement strand
AGCTGGCTTAGGCTTAGCCCAATGGCTAGCCCGCTGGCAGGTCAAGGTAACGCTGCTGACGGCAAATCAGGATCCGTGCGCCACGGAAGATCCGGATGTGGCGGCCTGGCTGCTCGCTCAACTACGAGCCGATGGTGTCGATGTGCAATTGGGAGTTCACGTGGCGTCGGTATCGTCACCGACCGACCAATCATCGGAGGCCGCGATCGCTCTGCATCTGGCAAAGACAACGATCAGCGCGGCAGCCCTCATCGTCGCGACCCGCCCTGTTCCCAATCTTGACAATCTGGGATTAGAGCAATGTTTGCCAAACGATCGCCCGTTGACTGTGAATGCCTACTTGCGCACTGAGCATCCGCGGATCTATGCCTGTGGGGCCGCGATCGGCGGCTATGAGTTGCCCGCGATCGCTCGCCAAGAAGCCGAGTGTGCGGTTCAGAATGCGCTCTTGGTGCCGCGCCGCCGTGTCAATTACCAGACCATTCCCTTTAGCTGGCCTACCCAACCGGCGATGGCTCGTGTCGGTCTTACCGAGCCGCAAGCGATGAAGCGGTTTGGCTCGTCCGCTGTGCTAGTGGCTCGTCAGACCCTGTATGACAATCCCACCGCCCACTGGCAAGAATCCACTGTGGGCTTTTGTAAGCTCATCGCCCATCGAGATGGACGCTTGCTGGGATGCCATGGTGTTGGGCCATCAGCCTCAGAATGGGTACAGACAGTGGCCATGTTGATGGCTGAAAAGTCGCCCTGGTGGCGCTTAGCTAACTTTCCTACCCTGCCCGATAGTCTGACTGAACTGCTGCGACAGGCGGCTGACCAATGGGAGGGCGATCGCTGGCAGCCCGGACAATGGCGACGCGACTGGGCCGAAAACTGGTGCAACTGGCGACGCAACGCTTGACAGTTCGGTTCGGCACAAAGCGCGATCGCGCCTGGGTGACTCAGCAGGGTGGTTTACCCCCTAGGTAAATCCAGCTTTACGGTTGAGAGCGTTTTTACAGGAAATGAAATTCGAGGAATTATTGTCGCAAAAATAGAATCAGTCTGTCGATTAAATTGCATATTGTCTTTTTCTGAGATCCAATTCAGAATCTTTTTATGTCACTAAGGCGGGCTTGCTACCGCATGGATCACAGGCCACCCTCGGCCTTATTTGACTTGAAACGATTATTCGTTGGTATCTCAACTAGGAAAAGACATGACGACTCCTTTCAAATACAACCGCTTGAACAAAGATGACGCCGCTGTGCTGATGGTGGATCACCAAGCGGGTTTGGTTTCCCTGGTGCAGGACTATCCCCCCAATGAATTTAAGAACAACGTGTTGGCGTTGGCTGATATTGCCAAGTTCTTCAACCTGCCTACCGTCCTGACCACCAGCTTTGAGCAAGGCCCCAATGGCCCCATCGTGCCAGAGCTGAAAGAGATGTTCCCTGATGCGCCTTACATTGCCCGTCCGGGTCAGATCAACGCTTGGGACAACGATGATTTTGTGGCAGCTGTAAAAGCCACCGGCAAAAAGCAACTCATCATTGCGGGGATTGTGACGGATGTCTGTGTGGCATTTGTCGCGCTGTCAGCGATCGAGGCGGGATTCGATGTCTTTGTCGTCACCGATGCGTCTGGCACCTTTGACGAGACGGTTCGCGCCGCTGCTTGGGAGCGCATGAGTGCGGCGGGTGTGCAACTGCTCAACTGGTTCGCCGTAGCCTGTGAGCTCCACCGCGACTGGCGCAACGACATTGAAGGTCTAGGCACCATGCTGTCTAACCACATTCCGCTCTATCGTGGCTTGATGACCAGCTACTTTGCTCGCGCTGGTCAGTAGATGTTCTTTGGCGGGTGGCGTTCTGAATCCCTCACGTCGCCCGAGTTTAAACTGTGTTTACTCCTTGAACACGATGACCATCTATCACCCTCTACCTATGACCACTGCCAGCCAGCACGTGACCGCTGTCATTACCCATCGCGTGCGATCGGGGCGCGAGACCGGATATGAAGAGTGGATCAAAGGTATTGCTGCCGATGCTCGCCAGTTTGCCGGACACTTAGGCGTGAACATCCTGCGTCCGCAGCCAGGAGCCACTTCTGACTATGTGATTGTGTTGCAATTCGACTCGTGTCCCCATCTGAATGATTGGCTCAATTCGGATGTGCGTAGGGGTTGGATCGATCGCGTGCAGCCCTTAATTCAAGAACAGGAATCGGTACAGGTATTGACGGGCTTAGAAGGCTGGTTTCAGCTTCCGGCTCAGGCCGTGCCCAAAGCGCCTAAGCGGTATAAGCAAGCGATTTTGGTCTGGGTTGGAGTGATGATTGTGTCCCTGCTGGTGAATCCGCTGATTGCTCCGGTAATGCAATATTTACCCTGGCTGCTACGGGTCGCTGTAGGGGTTACCATCACTGTAGTCTTGCTGTCTTATGTCATCATGCCGCAGTTGACTCGGTGGTTTAAGGACTGGCTGTTTGCCTAGTTTCCACAGGTTGGGTAAGCGCTGGGGTTTCGGTCACATTGTCGGCAGCCTGGGTAATGGCGACGCGACTTAGCAGAAAATTGGGTGACTGGCGACGCAACGCTTGCGGGCTTGGTACTTGGGTTGCTAGATCAGCGGCGGCTTATAGTGTTTCGCCAGTCAACTCTTCGAACCACTCAAAGTTCAATGCACACTCACTTTCCATGGCCATCGAAAGTGCCATGTCCCGCTCATTATCTGTACTAAAAGAGTAGTTGCCGGTGCGAGCTTGCTCGTAGGCAATGTCATCGGTCATGAGGGCGATCGTAGCGGCAGTATGTTCGCAATAAGACATGATGCTCTTAGTTTCAGGTTCTTCAGCTAGAAACACAGTTGTTTCTACCACGCACGTTTCGGCTTCCCAACCAATAATTTCGGCGACGATTAAGGCCCCTTCTAAAAACGGCATTGGTAGCGGTTCATTCTGGCTGCCCACCACACACTCCTTGAGATCATTAAGGTATTGCACCGCTGACATATCGTCACTGTCAGCTAGTTGCTTGTCCATGATTTGTGCTGTGGCGGCACTGGGCATCATTCCAAAATTAGCCAGAGTAGTCAGCAGCGCGATCTCACCAGCAGTCTGTAGTTTCGAGAAAGCCATTGTAAATACTCCCAAAAGTTGATGTAAGCAACCTAGCGTGCTGGGCTCTGTGAACTTTGCAGTCTTCCCTTTCAGGTAAATCACCGACTAAGTTTCACAAGCGACCTTTTGAAAGTAGCAATCGCAAACAACAGGCTCTTTGCACTTTTCAACCAATGTCGTGACAGAGTTCGGACAGCGTGACCAACCTCAACCAAGGCCCAGTGATGAGGCTAAACTGGCGGCATGAGAAAACGTCTTGCCAAACTCAAGCTGCTGGAACGTCTCTCTGCTGCTAGATGGTGGATCGTTTGTCGCCGTGACTTAATTCATGC